>NZ_PGUB01000185.1:0-4576 GCF_002924285.1 Aquimarina sp. I32.4
TATTTCTTCTTCTCACAACCTAAAAATAAGGATTTTTAAAACAAAAGATAAACTAATTTATGCTCTTATTAATAACAATAGAAGATGATCAAGGACAAGAACTTTTTAGTAAACCAAAAAACATAGTAGACGAAGAATTAGTATTATTGGATGAGTATGAAAATGTATGGAAAAATGATAAAGGAGAAGATTTAAAATGGAATTTGTTTTAATGAAAAATGAAAAATGAAAAAAATAATTAGTTGTATTTTAATTACAGTAAGTATTGCAAGTTGCGCACAGCATCAAACAAAAGAGAATATGAGAAGTATAGAAGATATTAGTACCCTTTATAAAGAAATAAAACACTACCCCATAGAGCCTCATTATGGAATATACCTAAGTTCTTCAAATACTAATTTTGAAGTACGAGTCAATGATATTCCTGTATTTCTTGGATATGAATTTATTACGAATGATATTTCACCAAAAGGAAGTTATTTTCCTATTAATCTAGCTATATCAAAATCAGGAATACAGACCATAGAGGTTCGTATGTATCCCTCATATAATCGTGAGACACAACAATTAGAACCTAGTTTAAAGAATGCACAGGTAATAGTAGATGTTGTAAAACGAGAGTATAATTCTGTAAAGAAAGAGTACAGTGATGAAGAAGTGCTATTAAACCTTGCAGCCCCTATAGAAAAAAATGAGGTTAGTAAAAAGACCAAATTTATTTACCCAGACCGTACAGAGTATCTTTTTGACGGTACTTTTGAGGCTGTAGTACCCTATGATATAACAACATTAGACAATGCTCAAAATCTACTAGTTACAGATTCTGAGGAAATCAAAGAATTAACAGAACAGTTATTGACACGGTATAAAGAAATGTGGGAGATATATGATCAAAATAGTATATCTAAATATGCAGATTTGATCTATGAAAAAGAAAAACGAACTGCGCAACAATTATTTTTTACAGAATCTGATAGTAAAAAGAGAAAAGGGAAGCTTTTGACTTCTGGAAAAATAGTTAAAGAAGGATATAAAATGATGCCATTTGAAGATTATAAACTTCGTTTTTATGCAAACGGTAAAATTGTTACTCTAGTGTATGATAAAATAGGACAAGTAGGAAGAAATAAATCTGTATTACGTTCTTCTGGGGAATCTAGAAAAAGTTATTATTCTTTTTTTTATAAACCTATTGGAAGTGATCAATTCGTATTATTTTAATACTATTGCAATAAACATTTAATTCTTTAAACATCATATCTTTTTATTATATGATATTATACATTAATACAACTTTTGATGTAGGAGATATCTTTCTTTTCATGATTATTGGGGGAATGATTTTATATGGTGTATTAAAAAAGAAAAAACCAAAACCAATAGAAATACTTGAAGAATCTAAAATAGATTCCCTCTCAAAAGGAGTAGTAAAAATCAAAGGACGATTAAAAGCGATTCACCATATAAAATCACCTATTTCTGAAATTGAATGCATAGGATATAATTATAGTCAACTTTCTCTTAGATATGGGCGTGGTAAAAAAGGTAAAAAAAGGAGAAAATGGAGAATTCTTAAATCAACCTCTGAAAGTACCGATTTTTATATAGAAGATAACACAGGAAAAATAAAAGTAAATGCAAAAGGTATTTCTATACAGATAAATACTCATAGAACAGAAAAGAAAATATCAAGAACATTACTTGATGTAGAAAATCTATTGATAGAAGATGAAACAGAATATATTGTAACAGGTACAGTTATTACTAATAAAAACGGAAACTTAGAAATTGTAAAAGGCGCTACAGAAAGAGAACTAGTCATTATGGATACAGCTTTTTATGAATTTATTTTTGAAGATGTTCCATTTATGAAAAGAAAAATGGGATACTTTATAGTATTTCTTATACTAGCTATTATATGTTTTATAGTTTACAAGTCTTTTTCAAGCTAAGTGAATGAATGAGATACTAACTTATATTTCAAAAAATAACATCCATGAAGGAATTCTTGTACTGATCTTTACTTTTGGAAATTTTATTTTAGCAATTATTTTGAGTATACTTTGCTATGTAATAAAACCAATAAAAATACTTTATAATACAATCGGGGCGATTTCTACAGGAGCATTAATGGCTACATTTGTAAATCTCCTATTACTAGGAGTACTTGTTTTTTTTAACCTAGATAGAGATATAGTCTTTTATAGCGGTATTTTTATCTCATTATCATGTTATGCTTTTACTTATCAATTTGCAGACAACTTATGGAAAATAGGAAAGATTTCAGAAAGGTAATCTCGGATATCTCTTTAGATTATTGAAGATAAGTAGTTTATTTTGTTTAATGTTATGAAAAACCAAAACTTATATTTTATTTGCTTACTAGTACTTTTTAGTGTCAGTTGTAATACCAAATCAGACATAGAAAAAAAACCTGATTTGGAGTATTTTATATCTAAACTTGAGGATAAAGGCATGCATACAAAAGGAGAGTTGCTCAAAGAAACGATAGAAACATTTAACGGTTTATTAGCTATCTATAATATGGGGAGCTCTTTAATACCAGAACAAATCAATATCGAAAATGAAATATATGATGTGCCCTTTATAATAGACACTACTAAAATTCCCAGTATTTTTAGCCAATATCAAGAAGTTTATCATGTTCAATATCCACAAGATGGTCATAATTACTTGAAATTTCTTGTAGAAAATGAAACAGATATTTTTATAAACCCAAATACTTTAGGCGCAGGTATAGAAATAGAACTTATTCCAAAAACCATATATTATCGTGATACTATAGATAGTACACCTAATTATAAAGTTAATTTTGAAGATCAAATGAAGTGGGGGACTTCTCGGGTAGTCGATAGTATTAACATTCAGTGTAGAGTTACATATGTGTCTGATTACGATACCATAACAATTTCTAAAAATAACCCTAAGATTATATATAAAGGTGGAGAAATTATTTTAAAGGAAATGAAAAATAATTATGTGCACATACAGCTTAGCGATACAATTCATGATCTTCTGGAAATAGAAGGTGTTACTTCTAAAGGGAAAATAATAGGTAAAAAATATCAAAGTGATTCTGAAACCCCTCTTATAGATGCTCAAAAGAAATATACCGAATTGATTAATGCTCTAAAAGAGGTAAGAGAAGAAGTGTATTTAGAGCAATTAAATAATAATAATGAAGAATTTAGAAGATTATCGTATAACAAACTTTCTAAATTAGATTTTTTTAACCCTGAAAGTGATAATGACAGGTATTATTATAAAACCATATATTTTAATGGAGAAGTTGATAAAATCAAACTGTACATAAAAAAAAGTACTCGTGAATCAAGTATGAATTTTATGTCTATCGCTAATACAAATTACGGTTCTCTAATTGCTGAACATTCAAAAGATTTTGCCAGTTACAGAATACTGACTGATACAGGGGAGTTAATTACTAAAATACAATCTGAAAATTACCCTGTACTCAGTCAAGACTTTAGATATTATGAAATTAATGGAGAATATTTTCATTTAAATTTAAATAAAAAAGAACTAGATCGTATCATAACAGATAGTATTATCGCATTTGATAATGATATAGTGGCCATTAAAAAAGATAGAGATCACAAGGGATATGAATTATTTTCTTCTGAAAAAATAAAAATATCAAATTATGAGTATTCAAAATTCAAAAATGATTATGGGGTGTTATTTGGGTTTAGAGAAGGTTATTTTTATATCATAAACTCCAATGGAAAAGAGAAAACAAAACTTAAGAGGGTTGTTGATATAGAATTTGGTTATGAAAGAAGATTTCAAATAATGAATAAAAATGATCAGTATGGATTATTAGATGACAAAGGGAAAAGGATAGCTCCTATGGTATATCATTATATAGGTCTTTTTAGTGAGGGGTTAGCATTAGTTCAAAAGCATAATAATGGAAATTATGGATTCATTAATACTAGTGGTAAAGTAGTACACCCATTTGTCTATGAAGATGCTTATTCTTTTATAGATGGAGTTACTGCTGTTAAATACGAAGGAACATACAAATTGATTAATACAGAAGGAAAAGTTATAGTAGATAGTAAGTCCGATAACCTCTTTATGCCTTCAGTAAATGGTAGAGAATATCATTTTGATTACTCAAAGGTATATTATAATAGTAAAGGAAAATTAGTATCAGAGTAACTTAGTTAAAAATAAGCATTCAAAGATCTTTCCTTGAGAATTGACTCTAGTAAAGGGTATATGCAACCTATCGAAAGTTATAAATTAGTAATACATCCAAATGGAAGAATGATATCTTTAGAAAATGGTCAATGAGAATTACCTCTTTTTCCAAAGATTTGTCAAGAAGAATTAAAGCTTATGGTTTGATGTTGTATAATGCCAAATATACTTTGAATTTTCTCAAAAAATGATTATCTTTTGCTTATGGCAAAACAAATAGATATTGAAGTTAAAGAGAGTGAATCGGATTTAGTTAAGTTGCAAAACCAACAACCTACTATTTTAAAGAGAAGCAGAATCAAGGCATTATTGCTAATTAAGCAAGGAAAAG
>NZ_PGUB01000186.1:0-4542 GCF_002924285.1 Aquimarina sp. I32.4
GTCATAAGTAACTTTTAAACCAGCCTCTCCCTGATGGTCAAACTTCTTTCTCCAACTATAAAAAGTGCCAGTGCTAACTCCATACTTACGACAAGCTTCTACGATACCAATCTCTTCCGAAGTAGCTAGTATTTCTAACTTCTGGTCTAAAGTCCATTTCTTGTATTTCATATCTCAAATGTATTAGTTTGAAATTTAAAAGAACACTCCGAACTTATTGGGGGCTAAACTATGTGCAATAGAATTTGATTATAAAATGCGAAAATGAAATAAACATAATAAAGTACTATATTTTGAAATAGTTTGTAGCCGTAGTAGATTTTCTAATGCATAGAGCAGGTTAACTACTTCTTTTATATATTTGTATGCTATAGACCTATTATGTTTACTTATGAAAATTTATAAAAACTATAAAAAAATGAATACAAGGTGTCTTCTTGTTCTAGCGCTACTTATCTCAGGTGTTACTTTTGCTCAAAAACCAGTTTTACTTGAAGACTTTAGTTTTAAAATAGGTGAAAAGTACAAACGCATTAAGAATATAAATACCTATCATGTTGCTTCTGGTAATAGGCTTGTTTCTATAAAAAAAGGCCGTAACTCGATGACTATACAACGGTACTCTCTAGATGACTTAAAAGAAGAGGTGAAAAAAAGACAGGTTGTAGAAGATAAAGGGAATTTTGAAACGGTCATGAAACTAGGGTCAAAAGCGGTTATTTTTTATTCTATAAAAGATAGAGCGTATGCACAAAAAGTATCCCTTACTGGTATTGTCGTAGAAAAACCGATTCAATTGATCAATGACAAAGAAAACATAAATAGAGATTTTGGTTTTAAGAGTACCTATGGTTTTGATGCAGGAGGAAGGATAAACAAGTTTGCATTCAAAAAATCATCAGACGGAAAAAAATTACTTGTTGTTTTTAGAGTAATAACAGCAGAAAGCAAAGGAGATAAAGTAGGTATAGCAGTTTATAGTGATGATCTCAAACTGATTTGGAGAAGAAAAGTAACAATGCCATATGCGTCTGAGAATATGCAAAATGAGAATTTTGCTATAGATAATGAAGGAAATTTTTATATGACAGCCTCTATTTTTAATATAGATGGCGAGAAGAAAAGTAAACTTGAAAACACGTATCGTACAGAAGTTTTTAAAATCACAGAAAACGGAAAAGAGGTAATAAAGAGTAAAATCAATATAACAGGAAAATCGATTATAGATGCAGCGATAGAAGAAAATGGGGCTGGAAAAGTAAAAGTTGCTGGTTTTTATGCCAATAATGAAAACAAGGCAGAGGTATCGGGTGTTTTTTCTGCATCCTTGTCTGATGAAGGTAAAATAACAACTATTTCAAAAAGTGATATCCCTTTAGAAACCTTGCAAGATCTTGCACAAAAGAGAGAAGCACGAATAAACGAAGGAACTCAAAAAGATACAGATATAAATGATCTTGAAAAACTGAAAATAAATAATGTTATGTTTAATAGCGATGGTAGCACAACTTTATTGGGAGAACAGCGCTATGCAGAATCATTTACTACCTCAAGCTCTTCGGGTTCTAGGACTACTTATAAGTATTATTATAGAGATATTTTTGTATTTAAGCTACGATCTGATAATACCATAGCCTGGATGCATAAGTTACCTAAGTATCAAATGGGAACAGTAGGCAAAAGAAGTATGTCATATTTGAGTTTTAAAGATAATGGTAAGATTTATTTGTTTTTTATAGATGATTTTACCAATCTAAAAAGATCATTTGATGAGACACCAGCTAAATATTTTGATGGAAAAAAAGAATTTATATATCTCACATCATATGTTATAGATGAAACTACAGGAGAAACTACCAAAGAAGCTATTCTTACCGGGAGCGATATAAGAAACTCTAGATTAGATGTTATGGAGCTTACTAAAGCTGCAACGCTACCTAACAAAGAAATGATCTTAGAAGCACATGATGGTAAAAAAAGTAATTTGTTACTTAAGATTTCTCCAGTAAAATAAAATTAGAGTATTAGGTGTTTTACGAAGTCTTTTTACAGCAGATTACCTTTTTATTATTATCCATATCTGTTGTAAAAAATAGGTAGGTGTCGCTACCATCCTTAATTTTTAGCTTTTTTCGTAGAGTAGCTACGCTTTCTGGGAAGTTACGTGTTGTAATATTCGCTTTAGTAATACCTGTCTTAGAGAGTGTTTTTTTGTGATATGGATATATTGCGATAATCTCAAATTTTCTTCCTGGAAAATCAATAACCTGATCAGAAGTATATAGATGTGAATTGATATGCAATTTTTTTATTCCAAAAGCTTGTGCGATACTTAAAAAACCGCCACTTTTTAAAATAGCAGTATTTGGTTCATAAAGATAAGTCATGGGAGAAGCTAAATTAATAGGTTGATTAACTTCATCTTTTGAAAAAAAAGAAAACTCTTGTTGCTTATCTTTTTGAATATTAACCGTCTTTATTTTGAAATCACCTATAAAATTTTGATCCAAAATCCATATTAATTCTTTGACCTCATTATCCACAGCAACAATATGAATTTCTTTTACTTTTTTTAATGCTTTAATTCCTATTTGTATATCTAGTAGAGGAGAGGTTTTGATTAAGATATGCTTGCTTTTTTCAAAAAAGAAATCTAGATTGTCTGGAACATTGGGCAAGCAATCTTCTAGAAAAAACACTTTACCTTTGCTATCGTGCCTTCTAGAAGGATCAATATAAATCCAGTCTACAGAATTATAATTGGTAAGAGTTTGTAACCCATCACCAGTGATTGTCTTAATAGTATCCTGTTTGAGGGTTTTAAAATTATGTGTAGCTATTTTGCTTAATTCAGGGTTTAACTCACAGTGGATTACCTGTGTAATCTGTTTCGAAAAAAAATAATCATCAATTCCTAAACCACCAGTAAGATCAATAAGCGTACTACCTGATACCAAATTACTTTTATAGAGAGCCGTAGCTTCAGAAGAAGTTTGCTCAAGATTGAGCGTAGGAGGGTAGTAGATTCCTTTTTTATTATACCACGTGGGTAGTTTTTTTTTTGCTTTGCGTTTTCCTTGAATTTGTTGTGCTAGTTCTTTTACCGAAATACCTTTAAAAGGGCTTCCTTTTAAAATCAAAGTGCTCAAATCAATAGAACTGTCAGAGTTTTTAGAAATAAATTCTTGTACTTCTTTATGTATAAGTAACGGATTCAATTATAAATCTTTGGTTAGTGTTTTTACAATCTTGTATTCTGATAAAAATTCTTTGGCAATCACTTTGATTGCGGTATAAAAAGGTACAGCCACAATAAGCCCACCTATACCAAACAATAATCCAAAAATAAGAATGGCAAGAAAGATTTCTAATGGATGAGATTTTACACTATTACCAAAAATTAAAGGTTGATTCAGGAAATTATCTATAAGCTGAATGATAAGATATCCAATTAAAATATAGGTAAGTTTAGGTAAGATTACAGATTGAAAATCAAACCCCAAATTACTTGTAATGGCCAATATAAGTACAAAAATACCACCAAATAATGGCCCTATATATGGGATAAGGTTAAAAATAGCTGCAATCAAAGCAACAGCAATCGCATTATGAACTCCAAATACCAATAAGAGTATAGTATACAAAACAAATAGAATAAAAATCTGTAATAATAAACCTACAAAATAACGAGAAAGTAAATTTTTGATCTTGGTAAATGCTCTCATAAATTTATTTTCGTCTTGCTTTTTTGCAAATACCAAAAGACTATTTTCTAGTAGAAGACTATCTTTTAGTAAAAAGAAAGAAATAAATAATACAGAGAATAACCCAATTAAAACAGCTCCAAAACCACTTAAAAAAGAATTAATAGCATTAGGGATTGCTTTGAGATCAAAAAACTGCATGAGATCGGTTTGTTTGATTAATTCTATAATATTTAGTTTATTTATATTAAAATAATTACTTACTTCATTATTAAATCTACTAAAGTCATCCCCAAGCTCATTGATATCAATAGAGCCAATTAATTGGCCTTGCTCACTCACTATAGGAACAAATAACATAAAAATGCTTAAGAACAACCCTATAACAATAAATAGTGTAGTTACTACAGCCAATGTGTTATTAAATTTGAGTTTCTTTTTAAGAAAAAGAACCAGAGGCCTGCCCATTAACGAGATTATAGAGGCAAAAGCAATGTAAATAAGAACAGATTGTATTTTATATAGGAACCATAGTAACCCCAATACACCGATGATAACGGCTACTGCCCTCAAAATCCCATAAGCAATTGTTTTTGAATTCATAATTCTTATGATATTATTTATAATAAAAAACTAAAGTACAAAAATGAGTGATAAGAAAAATAGAGTATCAATTAATATCAATATCACCAAGAGCGTATGTATCATTAATTTTCAAAAACGCAAAGTATATTGTTTTTGGTGTATTTGATGAGTTAAAGTTATTAATCGTTAGGGTAATTAGTTCTTATAAATCTTTCAGGCGGCGTATTTGGCGTGCTTATGATGGAAATATTTT
>NZ_PGUB01000187.1:0-4533 GCF_002924285.1 Aquimarina sp. I32.4
AAGGAGCAAAATAGTGTGTTTACTATCATTCACAAAACGTTTTGCTCCTTTTTTCTAAGATGACAAAGTAGGATTAATAATAAACATTCCTCTTGATATAGAAACATGGAAAACTTTTTCAGATAAATATATACAAATCATTGGTTTTCCAGAAGAAGTAACCGCTGTAAACCTATATTTTTTAATCGAGAATCTGATAGATATTTCACAAAAAATGGAGTAAAACAATTCATACATGCGGGGCGACATCAATAAACAAGAATTAGAAAATAGAAATAGTTACTCACTACCGAAAGAGTATATTTCTATAATATAGGATATGACGGAGAACCTCCCCTTAGTGATTAATGAAAATTTACAAAAAATGTCGCCTTTGGATATTTCTAAAACCAAAGGGAAATTGATACAACAATTATTGCAAATAAAAGCAAATGAGTTGAAAGGTACACCTAATGATTTTGAAATTGGCGAAATTTCTATGGAGGATCCCCAAAAAGCTTTAGAAAGAATATACAAAAGTATCAGAATTTATAGAGTAAGAATTGAACAGCTCAAAGAAATTGATGAAAAGTCAAATCTGAAAAAAGATGCATTAGTATTCCTGGATACCATAGAAGAACATTTTAGACAAAACAATCCTATCAAGGATTATAAAAGTCAAAAACCTGTTTTCCCTGATTTATATTCTCGAAGTAAAAAGAACAGTGATCATAATAAGAAATTATTATTTAATTTACGAAAAAAATTAGTTGGGTATCATCAACTTTTTGATGTTTGTATCCTACAAAATTTATTAGATAAAACCAAATACCTCCCTTTTTAAATGAAAAAATATATCTTATTATTTATTTGCATTTTATGTTTTGTGTATACTGGTAAAGCGAGTGAATGTTATCATTATCATACACCGCATTATTACAAGTTGTTTGTAGAAAACAACCAGATTGTGTTTCAGCATACGGTTAAGGATCCTAATAAGGTTAGTTATGTATCACAAGAAAATATCGTATTAAAAAACATCAATAGCCAGAGTTTTAAAATTCTGGCAGAAAATCAAGGTGATATGTTATTTTCTACCATAGATGGATATTTTGTACTTCATAAAAATGTAATCCAAGTAAAAGATTATGGAGTGCGAAAAATAGGAAGTCATAAAGAGGTAAACGAAAGTATTGGGGTGAATTTCTTTTGTATAAATAATCAATGGAAATATATAAAAGTGGGGCATTATACCCATAGAAATTCAGAAAACAATATTGCTAAAATGCCTCTAGATCTTGAGGTAATTACAGATTTTCCTTCTCAAAAAATTCTTCTTAAAAATTCAGAAAATGTATTTTATTTCCATAAAGAAAAGTTTACTTTTCATAAGATAGAACGGCTTATAGGAAAACACACACGATTCTTTCGTTTAAAAAACAGACATACCACAGCCGATGCTTTTCTATATGATGAAAACACATTTTATAGAATCTCAGTACATAATATTGATAATTTGACTTCAGATTTTACAAGTCAACAAGAGAATTCTTCCTTTAAAAATTTAAAAATATATCAAATAGAAGATAATGTATCCTTAGATACGGGCGATGGTTTTCTTTGGTTATATAAAGAAAATGGATTGATACACAAACAAAAGGAATATAGCAGTATCCCAATACATTTTGTTCGTAAAAAAGCATCCTATCTTAATAGCCATACAGAGTTTATTACGTATAATGATAAAAT
This sequence comes from Aquimarina sp. I32.4, assembly GCF_002924285.1. NCBI lineage: Bacteria > Pseudomonadati > Bacteroidota > Flavobacteriia > Flavobacteriales > Flavobacteriaceae > Aquimarina > Aquimarina sp. I32.4. Next base: position 1,729 of record NZ_PGUB01000187.1, read on the forward strand.
ATATGACAATTTTTATGACTTAGTAAAAGGTAATAAATCTATCGATTTCTCTTCAGTAAAAAACAAGGAGCAGTTTCATAAAGAAACTGGCGATGTCTATTCTGATGGATTACACAAATATTATTATGACTACAACTCAAAAAAGATGATTCTAATAAACTGGTTGTCAGGTAATGATTTATTTCACCCTAGAATATATACATATAACGGTCATGGAAATAGTGAATTATGGATAGGAAAAAGTACAATCAACAAGTTTTCTGCAGATCCAAAAGAAAAAGGTATTACAATCTCATATACCTCTAGTGTAAAAAGTTTTACTATAGCACATGCATATAATGATAAGCTTCTTATAGAAAACAAATCAATTACTAATATTGCTCATAAAGAATCTATGTCATTTTTAGGCTCTATTGTTGATATTATCTCTCCTTGTGATGGTGGTAGAGGGCAGTATCCAGTAGAGATTGATGTATATTACTTTTTTAAAGATAAGGATAAAGTGTATGTGTGTAATACCACCAATCTAAAGATGAAAGTGATTAAGAATCTCAACCCTTTAAATTATGAAGAAGATACTTATGAGCAACTTGCCCAATTAATGCAACAGGTTAAAAATCTTAAAAAATGAAAAGAATACTAACCTGATGTTTTATAAATTTTGGCATAGCAAAGTGTTAGATTTTAAAACCGTTTCAAGACATAATAGATTTTCTAATGTAGAAACTGGGTTATCAAATATAAACTCGATAAACACGAATATTAATTACTCATTCTTATTAAGCTATCTAATATTTACTTTTGATTTAAAACTTTAGAACATGCTAGTCAGAATATTTGCATTAATTTTAATATGTACTATTGCCAATTCTTTTGCACAAGAACATTCATATTCAACTATGTCTAGAGATGAATTAATAAAACCATTCAAAGAACAAAGTTTTGAACAATTAAAAGAAACATTAAACAAGACATTAAAAAGAGGCAAGAGGCGGTATCAAAAAATTAACAAACTATCAGAAATTATAGTTGATTATTCTGGGGATTCTCATTACAAACAGAAAAATGTTTTAAAAATACTGCCTGATAATATACTGGAGAAATACGCCAGATCTTACCTAAATTCATTTTCCTTTACACAAGAGTTAAAAGAAGGTATTCAAGGTTCTAAATTGATTTTATCTCCTAACCAAGCTCTGCGAGATACTTTGGCACTCTATACAAATATAGATGAAACTTCTTTATCTATTCTGTTAGATACAATCCAATATGCTAATGCAATTATAGAAAAAAAGAAATATCATCTAGACAGGCATAACTTGAGCACTACAATTGAAAAAAATAAAAATATAACATTGTGTAAAGGAATTGGCAAATTAAATGTATGTGGAATGAATGTGGTAAGTACCTCTAAATCCTACAAGGAATTACAAATTGACAATAAACCAGTGTTCGCTTTAAAACAAGAAAATGCAGTACGTTTATTAGTACCTCTAAAAATGAAGGACCAGATCATTGCTGTACAGGCTAAGGATAAAACTGGAAAAACATTAAAAAACAAAGATATAAATATTGAAAAAGCATTATCCCCCAAAGCAACCAGACTTTTTAAAAAAATAACAAAGATCTTTGAAGAAAGTATTAAGAAAATTGAACAAAAAAAATTGACAACCCAAGAAGAAGTCATTTTTTTTTTAGAACAAAAGTTCCCGAAAAAAATTACTATTGATCATTATTATGCTATAAATCATAGCTTTTATGGAACTATAACATCGTATGAAATCTTCATAAAAGATCGTACATGTAATACAATATCAGAAAACATAACAATTCATAAGTCTAAAACAAATTAGAAATGGAACATACAAATACTTCAGAAAAACCTCAACTAGAAATCATAGAAAAAGTACCTACAGATATACTACAAATCCCTTTAAAATTATATAGTGAATCTACAGCTATGGAAACCTATGTTAAAATTCCGTTTTTACTTATTGGGGTACTATTCTTGATACATAATATTTTTTTAGCAGGAAGAAGTTTTGCTTATAACACTTATGAAACCATAAAAACAGTAGAGCTTTCGATCGTGGGAGTTATCGTAATAGTTGTTTTTGTAATTGCAGGTATTGCGATCAACAAAAATTCAAAAGTAAATAAACATCTTAAAGAAATCTCTAAGAAATACAATATAATTTTAGAGATAACACAAGACGAATTTAGTGCGTTAGCCATTCATATGTATGGAGGAAGAGGTGTTAAATTAAAAAAATAACAAGTTGAAAAAGGAAAGCGTTTTAGCAAAAAAAACAAATTACAAGATTATTTCTTACTTTTTTATTCGATTATTGATTTTGATACTTCCTATTATAGTATTAGCAATACTAATGAAATATACAAATCCTGATTATTCAGAAAAAAAAGGACATACCGATAGAGGGTTAGGGTTTGCTATAATGGGTGGGTTATGGATCATAATTTTTATAAGTATAACTATAATAGAGATGATATATAGAATATACCGAAAACAAAAAAAATGGTACGCCAATGGCCTCTTAATACTACTGATAATAATTGCAATGATGCTCATATTTGTTTAAATGAATATTTAATAAATACAGTGCCATATGAAAAAACGTTACAAAGATATTATGAATATTATAATATAACCCAAGAGAATGATTAATCCTACTTTGTCATCTTAGGTTTGATTGTTCTTTTCTTGGTCTCTTAGTAGTTGTTTGATGTATCTTTGATGCTGTTCAAGAATTAGATTTATAGCTAATTGCGGAGTTTCTATTTTAG
>NZ_PGUB01000188.1:0-4421 GCF_002924285.1 Aquimarina sp. I32.4
AACCCTCGCTTGGCTAATGGTATGTGTGGAATTATTTCCATTTCTATTGTATATTTGTCTAGTACGCTGTACATAATGGGCTGCTTTTAAATAATTTACGTGTCGTAACGCAAATATCGGCAGCCCGTTTTTACAATTCAAAAAAAGTTTAAATCAGTTCAATAGAATGATATAAAATATATGCACTAACGTATATTTTCTAAAACCATACGCTTATTTATTCTTAAGTTACAGAAATAAGTTCTCTATTTCACATTTTAATGTTGTGCTATACTTTTACAGCTCAAAACCTGTGAAAGATATGGAGAACACAAGACTCAAACTAGACAAAATCATCATACCACTGGCCACTGTGGGCATTATCTGCTCTACAATTATAACATCAGGTTATTGTAGGGTGTTAGAGCTGATCTTTTGTGAGGATACACTGTTTTTCTTCTTTGAAAATACAGAAACAGAGAACTACTAATAACAAATACCATTTCTCTATTAAAACACAAATAATCAGAAAATTCTGAATAATGAAAATAATCAAAAATATAATATTGACCATCACAATAACGTCATTATACAGCCGCAAGATATGTGGTGAAACTAGAACCAGAAAACTGTAGTACTTCATTTACTTTTAGTTATACGTTGGATGGAACTTTTGTAGAAATAGACTATTAATAAACTTTTTTTCTAAATATCTAAAATTATATTTAAAAACTATCAATTCAAAACCCATGAAAAATACCTTTACTTTTTTACTCATCTTACTTTTATGTGCTTCGTGTAACTCTACTGATTCACTAGATCTTAAAAATGAAGAGAACATAGAAACATTAGAAGCAATTATAGCCGAAAACTTAAATAGTGATAAAGACGTTTACAGTCTTAATTTTTCTGCAGAAAAGTTAACAGGAGAACTAGAAGACATTAGTTATGATTACTTACTCAAAGGCAGCTATTTTAGTGAAACGTACGACATTTCGAGTAAAGTTCTAAGTGACCCATCCAAAAAAAATAAGTTTGCGTACAAAAACAAAAAAACCTTCAAAATAAAAGATGCACCTATATCCATAATTGCCACTAAATATCAAGAGGCCCTGAAAATATTGGAAGAACAAGGACTTCTTGAAGAAGATAAAGATTACCACTTAGACTATTGGGTATTTAGAACAGATAAAAAAGGAATGATATATGCCGATTTTGATTTGAATTACTATATGAATACTACAACTAGCGGACGTATGAGAAGAACCAATTATGGTCAGTACCAATTTATAATGAACCCAGATAAATCTTTAAATCTTAAAAACTAAATGAAAACTATATTCTACCGTACAATTTGCAGCCTGTTTTTACTCACACTCTTTATAAGCTGTTCTAGTAACGGCAATAGACCAACGTTTACCACCTCAGCAGGTATTGAAACTTTAAAAGATAAACTGAGTGATACCTTTGATAAAGATAAACAGATAAGCCAGATAATCTTTTTTTCTAAGAATAGCACTATGGATGCCATAGAGCAAATCAGTATATTCTTTCCAGAAAACAACAAAAACACAATGTGGTTCTACAACTATGCAACTGGTCAGTTACATAAACCAGAAGCTAAAGAAATACTAAAAAGTGTTCCAAAAACTAATGCTATAAGTGCTTTTAATATTAATGAATGCCATGTGTACTTTAAAGAGGCCATTGCATTAATTGAAAATGAAACCGATGAGTTTTCTAATTACCGTGTAGAGAGTTACCATATGTCGACAGACCAAACCTCGGGTAAAATAATGCATAGCTTTACCCTTAATACCGACAAAAAAACGATGAAGCGTACCTTCTACGGAGAAAAAGTAAACGACCACCTCTATCGATTTGAATTTGAAACTAACGAAGATGGCAAATTAATAGCCACACATGGGTTAGACGCATTCGAAGAGTAATACAAACTAAATCACAACAATAAGAAATAAACATATATACAGTATGAAAGTAACCGTATTTAAAGCAATAGAAAATCCATCAATAGAAGATGTAGAAAAACTAATAAAAGAAAAACTAGGAGATAAATACACTTATAAATCCTCTAGAAAAGCCAATAATATAGCTGGTAAAATAATGAACAGTCATGCAGAAGACGCTATCACCATCATCAAAAATGCATATCACAGGTTTGTCGTTGTTGTAGATACCACAAAGGATCCTACCAGCGAAAATGGTCAATATACCTGCTTCCGTTTTAGCTCGGAAGAATTAGCAGGTTGGTTGAGGTTTCTGCGCAACGAGGTTGGTTTTATAGGTAGCTTTATCATAAGACTTATTTATGGTGGTGATGACCCTATTTATGAAGAGGTAAAAAATATTGTAAAGGACAATTTTAAAATAGAAGAACAAACCATCGATGTAGGTCTTAGATCTTTGTTAAAAAATAATAATTCCTAAAACACTAATTATCAGTGTTTTTTTTAAAAAAGTACAGATAAAAAAATGAATAAAAGTCTAAAAAAACATACTATTATGTAGCTGCTTTTATTGTAACAGGTATATATTTTGCAATTCAATCAGGATATAATCCTTTCCAAGGTTCTGGAGAAAAAGGAGAAATTGTTCAGCTCAAAAAATTAAAAAAAGAGACTTCAAGTGATGGTAAAAGGATTGCAATGATAGGTAGGTCTCTAAGTTTGTCGTTTGAGAATTCCAATAATCAGTATATAGAACATATTCCCTTTATTTTAGACAAAGATGGTAAAACAGTTGTTATATTCCTTCAATCTTTACTCCGGAAGACCTGATACTCTATGATAATGCATATAAGTATAATGAAAATATAATTACCTCATTTACAATGATAAGAATAAAAGAAACTATGCTTGAGAAGGATCCAAATACTGGTAAATATGCATGGAAGTATAAATAAATTAGAATTGATCCAATTGAATAAAAACTACTATCAACAACAGATATTAATTGGCACGCATTGGCTGTGGTCTGGTACGTGTCATACACCCAATATTGATGGATGAAAAGCTTGTGCTTGAAATCTGCTTAAAAAATAAAACATCATGCAAGAATTAATTGAAAAGTATTTCATGTATTACGCCATTGGTGCGATGGCGATTTTTTTCATTTTTTGGAAAATTATACCATCTCTAAGAAAAGTAAAAAAGATAACAAAAATCTTATCTGGAAAAATTCACTTTAATAAAAATAGTGATATCAGTAAAGAACAATACAAGAAATTAGCAATAGGTGCAATTTATAGCCAACAGCAAACGGCATATATCAATTCATTGACCACAGGCTTGGGTAAATCGAACATAAGAGAACTTTTGTCAAAATGGTGGGGAATAAATAACACTAACGAAGCTTGGGAAAAGTTAGATTATTTAGCTGAAAAAGGATTTAGATACTATTTCAAAACAGTCTTAAAAGCCTATCAGGCAACAGGTAAAGAGGAACAAGAAAAGATTATTTTAAATGGCTTTGATGAAAATAATGAAAAATACGAAGAAGATATTCAAAAAGCCTATCAGCAACTTGTCTATTTACAAGAAACCTGGAAAGAGTTAACCGAGAACAACATTGTTTTAACCGAAGAAGAACTGATAAAATATAATAATATTGGATGGGATTGTGGACGTTTGGTATTTTTAAGCAGACTCTGTTTTGATGCTGGTTATATTTCAGAAAATGAGGTATGGATCTATATAGATCAAGCCTATGAACTGGCAGCCAATAACTTTGAAAATTGGACAGCGTTCTCTAAAAGCTATATTATTGGAAGAGGAATGTGGGGAGGAACAAGTTCTGGAAATGAAGGCATAATAAGCATTGCAGAAAAGCTATTGAACGAAGAGAAAAGTCCTTGGGTACAATTAAATTTGGCTATATTCTATAATACGACTTAATTAGTTATCTTTGTTTAAAAACAAATACAAATGGTGCCAGAATCTTTCACACAATTTTTCAAAAGCCTAGATGAATCGGGTCGTGAGACCGTAATTAAGGAGCTATTGTCTATGGTCGATCCTTCAGAGCCTGACTTGTATACTGTTCATTCCGAGGTACAACAAAGCCAGTCACTACATTGCCCTAATTGTCAAGGCATCGATATCCGTGCAAATGGCAAGGCTAATGGTGTACAACGCTACTTTTGTAAATCGTGCAAGAAGTATTTTAGGGAAACTACAGGTAAAGTTACTTTTGGTTTAAAAAAGAGGAACTTGCTTAGCGTTTATTTGTACCATATGCTATCAGGCAATTCGATAAAGAAATGTGCTGAACAGACAGGTATCTGTATTCAAACTTCATTTAACTGGCGTCATAAGATATTAAGTGCCTTTGAAGGGGCTGTTCCAGATGGTTTTGAAGGTATTGTAGAGAGTGATGATATTTTCTTTCTTGAATCTGGCAAAGGAAACAGGGAATTACCTAGA
>NZ_PGUB01000189.1:0-4253 GCF_002924285.1 Aquimarina sp. I32.4
CGTTTTTTCATTTTTCTAAGATATTTATTTAAACATAAACCGTCTTAAATATCTGTCCGAATAAAGGTAGCAACTCCAGTTTAATATAGTAGGAAAAAAAGACCTTTTTCCGTCTCAGTTGAGTGGTGGGCAACAACAACTTGTTGGTATTGCCAGAGCCCTTATCGCTAGTCCAAAACTTATTCTTGCTGATGAACCTACCGGAAACCTTAATTCTAAACAAGGAGAAGAAATCATGGAGGTCTTTACGCAGCTTAATAAAGAAGGAGTTACCATCTTGCAAGTGACTCATTCTGAAAAAAATATGACATACGGCTCACGAGTTATTAATCTACTCGATGGTAAGATGCAGTAAAAAACCTTAGATACACGGTATCACTCGGGGGTAGTTCCCAGATCTTCCTCGGGTGTTGCTGTAAATTGGCGAATTGCAAAATTAGGTTCAATAATATTATAACCATTCCAGAAATCAGGATTATACTTTGATAAATACTGAGGTTTAATATTTTTATTTTCGGTACTATTTTTATACGTGGCTTCTGATATAGGTTTAGAATCAAAAACTACAATTTCAAACTTAGTCAGGTTGTTCATAACAACATCAAGATCCAGTGATAGTTCATTCTGTTTACGTCTGCCTTTTACATGTTTATTCTTTTCAATTACTTTAAGCGGGCGATCAAATCCAAAGAGATTTCCTCTTTTCATTTCAAGATATTTAAGATCGTATTTATTGTTTTTTCCTTTGCTAAAAATCAATTTATTATCATACAGGTTGTCTTGAAACTTAACTCCTAATAATCCAAAATTTTTGAGGAGCCTTACATTTTTATACTCTGCTCTTACCACAGCAAAATCTTCGGTATTCACATATAATGTCCCTTTGAAATCTTCTTTTCTTTTAGGAGAGAAATTAATAACATACACACTAGTATCATCAAAGTAGGTATAATCAACGAGTTCAAAATTATACCGCCCCGATTTGTTCAAAAAATTAGAGAGTACATCTTCGTTATAGAATAGACTAGAGAACAAGGTTTCTAATCCTGATTTTCTATATTTCAGGAATTCGTTTTTATTGCGTTTTTTCTTTTGGTTATCCATCTCATCTTTTACGACAGCGGCATCATCGGTATGTTCTAGGATAGAATCTACCTGTACTTTGGTACCAAACCATCCCGATTTTATTTTGAGGTAGGAATCTGGTTTTACATTTTTTTTGAATATTGCTTCCATCTGCTCAGCAGCGGCCTCCATAGACACCCTTTTATTTTTATTGTACAGCTCTGCGGCTTTGATGATCTGTAATTTTGATTTTTCTGTATTTCCGTATAGATCACATAAGATTTCGGTATAAAAAGCAGCTTTTTTGGGTAGCACAGCAATGGTGCTATCAATAAGTTTTTTGTTAAGCTCTTTGATGGTTGATTTTTTGAATTTTACATTAAACTTTTTTACGGTATTGTATTCTGATTCTCTATAAAACAAGCGTTTTTGAGACAGTCCAAAATTATAATTCTCAGGGATTCGTTCCTTGACATTATCTATGATCTCATCGATTGTCAGATTTTTGTTGGTAACAAAAACACCTTTTAGCTCTATCGCTTTAGGAGAGATATAAATGATACTATCAGTAATAGTATGAATGGCAACACCTACTTTTTCATACCCCATCGAGGAGATGTAGATAGAATCAGTTTCTGTAGGAGTGGCTTCTAGATTTAGGCTAAACCTACCTTCTTCATTAGTAATAATTCCTTCATTTTCTGATAACTGTATAGTTGCATAAGGAATGGGCTCGTTGGTTTTTTTATCAACTATTTTAGAAGAAATACTCTGTGCAGTTACAGTCAAACCTGTATATAAAAATAATGTTACTAGTACCAAGTGATAGTTCATGATTTGATATTTTTTATACTATTCCTTACTTGAATTTATCTTGTAAAAACCAGTATTAGATTTAGGATGCCCTTTTTAATTTTGAAATCATTTTATCTTTTTGTTTTCAAAACAAAAAGATAAGCTCTCTTATTCTATAAGACAAAAAATAATGTATAAAGGTTGCTTTATATAGATAAAAAGAAGACTATAACAAGGATGAATTGTTACATAAAGAGTTGTATTTGTTTTGAATTTCTAATAATGATAGGATAAAAACAATCCCCTTTGGCAATTGCTATTCAAACATTGGCAAAGGGGATTATGTAGAATTATACCCGTATGTTTTTATAAACAGGTAGTACCATCATCTTTTGTGATTTTGGTACCATGATTAGTCGTAAGATCACAAACCTGTTGGGGGATTGTATTTAAGTTAGGGTTTTCAGAAAGGCTAAGCGATGTTAGTTTAGTTAAGTTTCCTATTTGTGCAGGAATACTAGTTAATGTATTTGAATTTAAATAGAAGTTTGTTAATTCAGTTAGATTTCCTAGCTCTACAGGAATGCTAGTTAGTGTATTAAAATTTAAGCTAAGTGTGGTTAGTTTTGTCAATTTACTTATTTGTGTAGGAACACTGGTCAATTGGTTTTTTCCTAAATGAAGTGTGGTTAACTGGGTTAGGTTTTCTATTTGCGTAGGAATACTGGTCAATTGGTTTGCTCCCAAATCGAGAGTTGTTAATTTAGTAAGATTCCCAATTTGTGTAGGTATACTGGTAATTTCATTTGCACGAAAATTTAGAGTTGTTAGCTTTGTCAGGTTCCCAATTTGTTCAGGAATACTGGTTAATCGCCCTCTATACAAAGTTAAATTAGTCAATTCAGTTAGATTTTCTATTACCACTGGAATCGTGTGTATTGTACTCCCTACAAATATCTTGGTAACCCTTCCTGTATTATTAAGGCTAACTCCTATCCAAGATTTCATACTACGATCATTTACATCCCAAATTAATATATTATTTTGTTTTATTATTTCTAATAAAACAGGATAATCTGAGTACTCTACTGTTGCCTGATATTGCTGCGTGCTACCATCTTGTGCAGTAACTGTATACGTAACAGCGTCTGTAAAATTATTTACCTGACCGCTCTGTGGGTTTATTGTTGTTCCTTCTGATAGCATTATGTTTGGTTGTAATGCTGTAATATCAGTGCCATAAGGCACCAATATACTAATGGTATGATTGTCTTGATCTAATACGCTCTCTATATCTATAGACAAAGCAGGGTTGTTAGCATTCTGTAGAGAAAAAGACAGTATTTCTTTAGCGGGGTTCAAAGCAGTAGTAATATGCATTTGGTATACCTGTGTAGATCCATCATTTGCTGTTGCAGTATATGCAACAGGATTGGTAAAATCCTGAGCTTGCATACTATTAGGAGTAATAGTTGCTCCAGCAGAAAAGGTAATAGCAGGTTTTAATGCTGTAATATCGGTACCATAAGGCACTTGTGCTGTAATGGTATGAGTGTTTTGATCAATAACAGCTACGATATCGGTATCCAAACTAGTATGATCAGTTGCCAAAAAAGTAACATTAGTAATTTGTTTAGCATCACTAGTTGCACTATTTATTTGTATTTGGTATACCTGTTTAGACCCATCTTCTGCGGTTACGGTATATGCAACAGGCTTGGTAAAATCCTGAACTTTCTTACTACTTGGGTTTACAGTAGCCGCTGCAGAAATAGTGATAGTTGGTTGTAGGGCAGTTAGATCAGTTGCAAAAGGGACTTCTGCTGTAATTGTTTTTGCCTCTAGATTGATTGTAGTTTTTACATCGGTATTTAGAGCTTCATTATCTGTAGCCAAAAAAGAAAAGGCAGTAATTTGTTTTTCTGTGCTTAGTACCACACCATCATCATCATTTCCACAGGAAATAAATAAAAGTGTAGCTAGTATAAAAAGTGAGGTATGTAACGCCGATCTAGAAAAAGTGAGATTTGTTATTTTCATAATAAGAGTGTTATTAAACTCATATGTATGTATTAGAGAAACTACTTTTTTAAAAAGTAAGGCACACACTATTTTTTTTCAATACACCCTTTGGTGGTATCTTGAGGTTTTTTTAAAATAGGTTGTTGATTGTGATTCCAAACTCTCATAATGAAGTATCTAATATATAATCTGAGTAAAAGGTTTATTTATTAGGCGAGTTTGCGATGCAAATGTATATAATACAAGTATATTCTTATGAGAAAATCACTATTTATTTTAAGTGTTTATTTTGCATGGATACGCTAGAGCAAGCTGACCCCCTCCCTAGATCAGTATTAGGCACTATATATTAGCTGCCGTTCTGTCGGATA
>NZ_PGUB01000190.1:0-4170 GCF_002924285.1 Aquimarina sp. I32.4
TGCGTTCACTTCGAATCAAACTTGGATGAATTTTAAAAATATAGCACTAGATCATATGTATTTTAGAACTTAGCCTTAAAAGATTCTTTCTTTTCAGATTTACAGCCTGAAAAAGTAATGATTAATAATAGAAAAAAAATATTTTGTTTAAATTTAATTACCATAATTCACTTGGTTTAATTCCATCTTGTTTTTTATTGGTTTCAACTCCCGAAACGTCTAAGTTAACATATTCTTTAAACATTTCATAAGGAGAAATTCTATTCCCACCACTATCCTTAATCCCAAAGTGTAGGTGGTTATTATCTTTACCTTGATATGAATTCCCAGTAGAACCTGTATAACCTATAACATCTCCTTTTTTTACTTTCTTATTTTTTTTGATACTTGTAGCTAAGGATATATCAATGTAATTTTCATCAATTTGCAATATAGAACCATCATAATCAATATTATAAGTTTGGTTTTTTAAAGGGTCTGTATATGTATTGCCCAAATCAGAATATTTTAACCAGCCATCATTCTTTATACTTGAACTGTTTTTATAATTATTAAAAAACCTAAATTGATTATTTTTGATTTCCATTAAATGCAAATATTGAAAAGTATAAATTTTTCCATCATACTCCCCTCTTAATTGTGTTAGAAAACCTGCTTTGGATCCCAAAAAATCATGATAAGAAATAGTACCATCAACACAAGCATAAATAGGCGTACCTACAGGTGCATAAATATCTAATCCGCTATGACTTCTTGTAGATCTTTGCGGTCTTCCGTAGTCACGTATTTTCACATTAGTATTTGCGTCTTTGTCTTTAAGAATAAATAAAGAAGCATAAGGATTCCAACCTCCTATTTTTGAATCTTTATTATTATATGTGGCTTTGTTATACCAACCCCTTACCTGTGGGTTAACAATTGGATCATGTATTTCTCCATGATCTGGTTCGTACTTAGGTGCAGTAATCAACTTCATATGTTCTACGAAAGCAATAGGATGAAAATGATATACCATACTATTATTTGTAGGGAACTGCCGTTTAAAGGTTTCTGTATCTGAGGAAACAACTACAGATGGGGTGATATGTGCAAACTTAGCCTTTGTTCCTGCTGATACCGTGGTAGTAGGTAGCGTTGCTGGCGGGGGCTAATATTTTTATATTAAACTCCATAAAAACCAAATATCATTAAAGCCAATCAACATCTACGTTAACTATTTGAAATGGATTATTATCTTTAAATTTATTTACTAATACCTTTGATAAAGCAACCTTATCTTCTCCAATCTTTAAGTATACGCTTACAAGTATGCCTTCTGATACATGTTCAGAATTGTTTATTTCAAAACTATCAAACCTTTCACCGTTACCTACAACAAAATCATATTTGTCTAAATAATAACAATCTTTTGTAGACATACCTCCTTCAGGTTCAATTGTGATTTTTTTCTCAAACAATGATTTATTACACTTTTTCAGCTTTTCAATTTTTAGATTTATGTATTTATCAGAAAAATACTCCACCGATTTAAGTCTTTTTAAAAGTATATCCTTACTTAAAATATAATAATCTTCCTTCTTAATATAGGGAGGACTCTCATAAAATGAAGCTTTGGTTGGGTAAATATCTGATAGATACCAATTATAAAATTTTGTAACAAAACTCTCAGCTTCTTTTTTATTTAATTGTTTAGGTTGAAGTTTACTTTCGCTATCAACAGTGTTAGAATTTACAGGAGTATTTTGTGCTTTATTTTCTTTACTTTTTTCATTCTGTTTAAAACAACTAGAAAAAGTAAGAATTCCCGCAGAAATTAATATTACGAAGTATTTTTTCATTAATTAGTATAATTTATATTTAAACATATTATTTTTCAAAACTAGGTCTAACCATAGTAACAGTATATGTTCTTGCTTCTTTTCCTAAAGTAGTATAGCCTCCTGTCAATCTGCCATTTTCTCTAAAAAGCAGTAAATTTTTTTTGCTAGTACCATGGCTATCACTTGATGTTTGAGGATCAAAAAACAAATAACTATCAGTTCCATCTGTAGTTTTTCTCCCTACAATAACTACCCAGTGGTCTGTTGTCTTGTCAGCATTACCTGTATGACTTGGTTTCCAGTCTGTACCTACAATTATTGGCTTGCCATTTTCTAGATGCTCATCTATCATCTTTTTAGCCTTTTTTATTTGTGGTTGATTTACTAAAGTCACACCATCTTGACCATATTTAACCATTTGTAAATTATCTTTATGAGCACCATAAGACGTTGTTTTAAAACCAGCTGAACCTATCATGTCTTCACTTCTTCTAAGACAACCTACTTTATCAGTGTTTCTATAACCGTAAAAAGTAACATCTTTAGACAAGTCAATATCTTCTTTTGTCACCAAGAGTTTCATATGCTCTACAAAAGCAATTTCCTGTACCCTTTTGACAGGTAAGTTTACTTTTTGGTTCAGGAGTATGAAGTTTATAATCAAGGTTTTCTATAGTGTTGGTTGGTTCAAAAATAGGTTTTTTATGGTTTCAAAAGAAGAAAAAGAAGCTGATTTTTAGGTACTTTTTTTCCGCAACAGTGAGAGCGATTGATCTTGAAGCTAAAGAGGGCAGCGGCATTTGCTGCTGATCTTTAGCTTCAAGATTAATCCTAGCCTAGTGGCGATTGAACGAAGCTGCGTTGCACGTAAAACAAAGGCGTAGCCGAAGCGAAGGGAGCAGCCGACGTGGACACATGACTGCCCCTAAGGGCAGTGTGTACGCGCCACAGGATTTTTATCTTTCAATTGAAAAAAAATAGATATTTTAAGATAAAAATCCTGTAGGCTGTGACTAGCGGCGTAGCCCATGAAGTGTGTAGGGATATTGCCGTGGCGGGTGTTTTTTGAACAAAAACCGTGACATGGTAATATACTGGGAACACGACGAGGGGATGCAAGGCGGCTGGGGCAAAAGATTTTTTATGGTGCTTTTTCTGCACCTTAAAAATTTTTGCCATAGAAAGGGCATCCCCGAGACCATTGACAGCTCTATACCCGCTGTGACTGTAAGGAACTAGGGTATTAGCTATAGTACTCGCCCCAAAGGGCGTATCACTTGGTTATTTATACGATTGGTTTTTGTTTGTTAGCTTTAAAATATACTAATTCGATGACTTGTTTACGAGGTTTATACCTGTAAACAAAGTAATTGTGCTTATCTAAAACGGCTTTGTGGGTGTTTTTATGTTTTGTAATCGGAGGGTATATTTTTGGATATTTCTTTACCCTTGCTTTAAAAGCTTCTATTTTTTGTTCTAAAAGTAAAATTTCTTTTTCGCTCCAATGGGTTTCTAGATATGCTATGATCTCATCTAATCCCTCTAGTGCTTTATCTGTCCAAACGATTTTTAATGCCATTTGCTAAAACGTTTCATGGCTTGCTGATCACTAGTGTATTTTCCTTGATCTGCTTGTTGTAATCCTTCTTCAATGGCTTTTTGCTCTTCTTTGGAAAAATCATTCCACAGATCAGCTTCTTCTTCAAATACTTTTTGTAAACGCTTAATTAATGATTCTTTTTGAGTTTGAAGTAACAAATGCATTAACTCTAATTTTGCGGTTTCAATATTCATAGTTCCCATTTTTATATCCATAACAAAGATAATTCATTTTATTCCTACTTTGTCATCTTAGGTTTGATTGTTCTTTTCTTGGTCTCTTAGTAGTTGTTTGATGTATCTTTGATGCTGTTCAAGAATTAGATTTATAGCTAATTGCGGAGTTTCTATTTTAGTTTTTATACATAGGTTCACGATTTTTTTTAAAGTAGCAGCTGTATAGTTTTCGTTTTCATTTTCGAGTTTTAGTTTTGCGATTAACAGCATTGCCATCATACAAATAGCCATATGATTATGAAAACCATTCCATCCTCTAATTTGATAATCCCCCATTCCCACTAGTTTAGCCCCCAATAAGTTCGGAGTGTTCTTTTAAATTTCAAACTAATACATTTGAGATATGAAATACAAGAAATGGACTTTAGACCAGAAGTTAGAAATACTAGCTACTTCGGAAGAGATTGGTATCGTAGAAGCTTGTCGTAAGTATGGAGTTAGCACTGGCACTTTTTATAGTTGGAGAAAGAAGTTTGACCATCAGGGAGAGGCTGGTTTAAAAGTAGCATCAGGG
>NZ_PGUB01000191.1:0-4033 GCF_002924285.1 Aquimarina sp. I32.4
CTCACCTCTTACCATTCCGAACAGAGAAGTTAAGCCTGATAGCGCCAATGGTACTACAATCGTGGGAGAGTAGGTCGTCGCCTTCCTTGAAACCCTTCATAAAAATATGAAGGGTTTTTTTTATGCCCTAATCTTACCCTAGGTATAAAATAGAATACTAGTTTTTATGTGAATTTATTGATCATAAGATGGAAGCTATACTCATGATTACTTTAGACTATTTCATATAAATAGTAAAATAATAAATAAAGACATCTTTTTAACTATAAGCTTTTCTGTTATATTTAAAGAATATTACAGAAAACGAAATAGAATGAGCACACAAAAATCAAGACGCAACTTTATTAAGCAAACTGCAATAGTAGGAGCGGGTATTTCGGTATTGCCAACAGTAGGTTTTGGTAATCAATTTAATACCCAAAAGGATAAACTCAAGCTGGGGTTGATAGGAGTTGGCTTAAGAGGAACCAATCATTTGAAAAATGTTTTGTTAAGAGATGATGTATTAGTAACAGCAATTTGTGATATTGATCAATCAAGAATAGATTTATCCTTAGAAACAATTGATAAAGCAGGAAAAGAAAAGCCAAAGGTTTTTGCTAAAAATGAGTATGATTATAGAAATCTTCTTGATCTTGAAGAGGTAGATGCCGTAATTATATCAACTCCTTGGTTGTGGCATACTAGAATGGCAAAAGAAGCCATGAAAGCTGGGATATACACTGGATTAGAAGTATCTGCGGCCAATACATTAGAAGAATGCTGGGATTTAGTTAATACCCATGAGGAGACAGGAACTCATCTTATGATTTTAGAAAATGTAAATTATAGAAGAGATATTTTGGCAGTACTTAATATGGTAAAACAAAATGTTTTTGGTGAATTAGTACACTTTAGATGCGGATATCAACATGATTTGCGATTTGTAAAATTAAATGATGGAAAGACTGCTTACGGAAAAGGGGTTGAATTTGGAGAAAAAGGTATTTCAGAATCAAAATGGAGAACACAACATTCTGTAGTTAGAAATGCAGATGTATATCCAACACATGGGGTAGGGCCAATGGCTACAATGTGTAATATAAATAGAGGAAATCGATTTTCGTCAATAACATCAAATGCTACAAAAAGTATTGGATTACACAATTATATAGTCAAACATGGGGGAGAAGAGCATCCCAATGCCAAAGTAAAATTTAGACAAGGAGATGTTATTACCTCTACCATAGAAACAGCAATGGGAGAAACAATAATAGTAACTCATGATTGTAATTTACCACGTCCCTATTCATTAGGATTTAGAGTTCAAGGAGCAAACGGATTATGGGAGGTAGATGGAAATAGAATATATGTAGAAGGGAAATCAGAACCACACAGATGGGAGAAAGCAGATACGTGGCTAGAAAAATATGATCATCCATTATGGAAAAAATATGGGGAACATGCAATGGGAGCTGGACATGGTGGAATGGACTTTTTTGTGATAAATGCTTTTATAAAATCAGCGAAACAAAAAATTGCTCCACCATTGGATGTATATGATGCAGCAGCGTGGAGTTCTATTACGCCATTATCA
Source organism: Aquimarina sp. I32.4 (assembly GCF_002924285.1). NCBI lineage: Bacteria > Pseudomonadati > Bacteroidota > Flavobacteriia > Flavobacteriales > Flavobacteriaceae > Aquimarina > Aquimarina sp. I32.4. The sequence goes on from NZ_PGUB01000191.1 coordinate 1,577, forward strand.
GAAGCTTCTATAGAAAATAATGGTGAACCACAAGATTTTCCTGATTTTACCAGAGGGTTATGGGTAAAAAGAAAACCTTATAACTGGATTAAAGATACTTATTGATGAATAAAAAATAAATTACGATTAAGATAAGATATTAATATTAGAAAGAGGTTTTGAAAAAAATAAAAATACTATCCCCAGGTAGAACATGCTTGTTTGGAGATCATCAGGATTATTTAGAATTACCTGTAATAGCATGTGCAATAGATAGGTATATCAAACTAGACGCTGTAGATAATAATACAACGTTTTTCAAGATACAATTACCTGATATAGGAGAGGTAAGAGATATTCATATACACGATAAGTTTGAAACAATGTCGTATCGAGATTATTTTGCATCATCTCTAAGGGTATTGAGACGATATGGCTGTATTCCTGATAAAGGATACAATATTGTAATAAAAGGTGATTTGCCACTTAATGCGGGAGTTTCTAGTTCGTCTGCATTGATTATAGCTTGGATAAAATTTTTGTTAGAAGTATTTGGAGCAAACCAGGAAATCACCCCAGTTATAGTTGCTAGAATTGCATATGAAGCAGAGGTTTTAGAACATAATGAACCAGGAGGACTTATGGATCAATATTCAATAGGTATAGGTAATGTTTTGTTTATTGATACAAGTAAAGAAGCGTCTTATCATACTATTAAGAATAGTATGTCAGGGTTGATTGTAGGAGAATCTGGAGTAAAAAAAGAGACCATAGGTACTTTGGGAGATAGGAAAGAAAAAGCATTAAAAGCGATTGAGTATATAGCTGATAAAATTCCTGATTTTGACTTGAAAGCAACAAAATTAGAAGAATATGATGACTATGAGAAATACGTTCCAACAGAATTGAAGCCTTATTTTTTTGCAGCGCTAAAAAATCATTCAATCACTTTGAAAGCACTAGAGGAACTAAAAAAAGAGTGTCCCGATATGAAGTATGTTGGGAATCTAATGAATGAACACCATCTTGTGCTCAAAGATATTCTTAAAATAACAGTACCTATAATAGATAATATGGTAGCAAGAGCTATAGAAGCTGGAGCATATGGAGTAAAGATAGTGGGATCTGGTGGTGGTGGAAGTATTGTTGCGCTAGCTCCAAAAAACAAAGAACAAACTGTTATTGAAGCAATTGAAAAAGAAGGTAAAGCTGCATATGTTGTTAGTGTAGATGCAGGTGCTAGAGTTGTTTAAAAAAAATAAGGAATATGCATGAAAATTTAATTATTCTGGCAGGAGGAGCTTCTTCTAGAATGAAAAAAGAAACAACAACAGGACTTAGTAGTGAGTTAACAGTACAAGCAAATACAAGAACAAAATCTCTTATTAGTATTGATGCAGCAGGAAGACCTGTTATGGATTACCTATTATATAATGCCAAAAAATCTGGATATACTAAAATTTTTATTGTTATAGGAGAGAATGGAGGGTTGATGAAGGAGTTTTATGGGGCAGAGGATAAAGGAAATGACTTTCATGGGTTAAGGATTAATTATGCGGTACAATACATACCAAAAAATAGAGTCAAACCTTTTGGTACAGCAGATGCACTTTGTCAAGCAATTATTCAATATCCACAATTAAGAAATGATAGCTATACAGTATGTAATAGTGATAATTTATATTCAATAGAAGCATTACAAGCATTACGAGAAATAAATCACCCTAATGCATTTATGAGTTATGATAGAGATGCATTGCAGTTCCCAATAGAGCGTATAGCTCAATTTGCATTGGTGTCTTTGGATAATGAAGGTTTTTTAGAAAAAATAATCGAGAAACCATCAGTGATAGATAGTCAGCGATATAAGGATAAAGAAGATAAGCTTAGAGTAAGTATGAATGTATTCAAATTTAATGGAGCAATGTTTCAGGATTATATTGATAATTGTCCTGTAAGCGCAAAACGAAACGAAAAAGAATTACCCACAGCTTTATTAAACATGGTAAAAGAAAATAAACAATCTGTTATAGGTATTCCAATTTCAGAACATGTGCCAGATCTAACTTCAAAAGAGGATATTGCTATTTTAAAAAAATATATAGAAAAAGAATATGTAGATATGAATTGGGATTGAGGTAATAGGGTAAATTAATTTTGATGTATGTGTTTTTATGAATTTATTAAAAAGGCTATTATTCTTGAATTCTAATTCTTGAAATATTTCAGAAAATGACAAATCATTTTTATTATTTTTTTGAGCAAAAACAATATAAGATTAGTTGTTTCTTTTGGCTATATTCTACTATATGACTGATTCAGTTGTTGTTTTCCAAATTTGCCATGCATTTTGTCCAGCAAGGGCATAGTAGTCAAAGGATTTGAGACGTTGGTTATTCTCTTTTATGCGTTCCAAGACCATAAACCAGTTCATATAATTCTGTAGATATTTAGTTGCCACTCCATTAAATGGTTTCA
>NZ_PGUB01000192.1:0-3990 GCF_002924285.1 Aquimarina sp. I32.4
GGTAAAGACCAACCATCTGAAGCAATATGATGCATAACCAAAACCAAAATATGTTCTATAGGTGAAATCTCTATAACTGAAACCCGTAACATATGATCTCTTGATAAATCATAGGGAGTATTGATCTTATCAGAAATTAATGACGATAATAAAACTTCTTCTGACTCTACAATACTACTGGAAAACTTCCAATTTCCCTTATCTAAAACTTCTTGAGAAACAAATCCTCCTTCATCTTCTTTATAAACCGTGCGAAGAATCTCATGTCGATCAACTACATCTCTAAATGATAACTCCAATATAGCCATATCTATAGAACCCGATAAGCGTAAAACTGAACTAATATGATAGGAAGTACTACCTTCTAACTTATCTAAAAACCATAAACGCTCTTGTGAAAATGATAATGGAATATCAACAGGACGAATATTATTTTTTTCCTTAAAACTAAGAATCGATGTTTTATAATAATTCTTGTTCTTTTCATTTTCAAAATATTCTAATAATATTCCTTTATTTAGTCTCAATTTTTCTAAGACTGTAGTATTTATTTTTTTACCTTTTGCTATGTTAACATTTAATTTATCCTCATGATATGAAACTATTATTTCATTATCATTTGCCTCTTTTAAAAGACTTAATACTTTATCTATTTCAAAAGTATTTTTATATACCTTACCACTCTTCATCCTACAGCTCAATTTGATCATAGTTTGTCGACTCATTCAAAACATTCTCTTTCCTAACTGATATATGTTTAGCAATTGATTCTATATTTGGATACTCAAAAAAAGTTTTTATATCTATCTCTATGTCCATCTCTTGTTTGATCATAGAAACCACTCTTGTAGCTAATAAAGAATGTCCTCCCAGCTCAAAAAAGTTATCATAAACTCCTATATTTTCAATATGTAATACTTTTCCCCAAATATCAACTAGATTTTTCTCTACTTGATTTCTTGGCGCTAGGTAATTATTTGTGGATAATTTAGAGAAATCAGGACTAGGTAATGCTTTCTTGTTTAATTTCCCATTAGTTGTTAATGGTATTTCTGATAATTCTATAATGAACTTTGGCACCATATACTCAGGTAAATTCATTTGTAGGTAATCTTGAAAAACTTCTTTATTAAAGCCTTCTTTAGACACTAAATAGGCTACTAAAAATTTTCCAGTTTTAATATCGGATTTAGCTAGCACTACAGTTTGTATTATTGACGAAAATTCTCTTATAACCATTTCAATTTCTGACAATTCAATACGATATCCTCTAATTTTGATTTGGTCATCAAGCCTTCCAATAAAATCTATGTTTCCATCTGGTAGCCACCGTGCTATGTCCCCTGTTTTATATATTTTTGAATTACTAAATAAAGAATTACTTAAGAATAATTTTTCATTCAGTAATTCATTGTTCAAATAACCTTTTGATATGTTATCTCCTCCGATATAAATTTCACCCACCATTCCTAATCCACATAATTTTTTAGAGCTATTTAATATATATATATTGGTGTTATCTAAAGGTTTTCCTATTGGCACTTTATTATTGTCACAAGAATTTATTGGATAATAAGTAGAAAATACTGTCGCTTCAGTAGGTCCGTAAACATGTATCATCTTCTTAGGACCTAAAATTTCTAGGGCTTTCTTTACATGAGGTACAGAAACCTGTTCTCCTCCAAACAGTAACCTTCGCATTGTAATTAGACTTTTTAAATCATGTTCTACTAAGGCATTAAATAATACTGTGGTCAAAAAGGCAACAGTAATCTTATTTTTAGAAATTATTGGCGTTAATTTATTAGGGTCAAATGCTTCATTTTCAGATATTAAAAATAAACTAGCACCATTTAACAGTGTACTAAAAATTTCATATACTGAGCCATCAAAAGAAAAATTCGACCATTGAAGTACCCGGTCTTCTGGGAATAATCTAATTGCACCTTTCTCTTTAACCAATTTATGGACATTTCGATGACTTACTAAAATGCCCTTGGGTTCTCCTGTTGTACCAGAAGTATACATAACATAAGCTCCATCCTCAGAGGTAACAGAATTATTTATTTGTGTCTTGGGATAATTAAATAATTCTTTTATTTTAACAAACTTACAACCAGATAAATCATGTTTTCGCAATAACTCTTCGCCATGGTAAGCTATATATACTACATTAGAATCTTTTAATATATATTGTAATCTTTTTAATGGGTATTCTTCATTGAGTGGAACATAAATAGCTCCACACTTTAGTATTCCTAGAATACTTATGATCATTTCAAACCCACGACAGGATAATATCCCTACTTTATCCAAGGGGTTAATTCCTTTATCAACTAAAAGTCTTGCAAATTGATTTGAATAGTTATCTAATTCTTGGTATGTCAAAGATTTTCCTTTAAATGACAAAGCCATTTTATTTGGAGTTTTATGTACTTGCTCTTCAAACAAATTAGCAATAGTTTGGTTTTTGATTTGACTTACCCTCTGTGGGTTAAATTCTTCTGATACTTTTAATCTCTCAGTTGACGTTAGCAATTCTAATTCATCAATTTTTTTTGTTGGATCCGAACATATAGATGATAACAATATAACATACTGCTCCATTATTCTCTCTATAGTTACTTTTTTAAAGAGATCACTACAGTATTCTATAGAGCAATTAAGAGTATCTTCTATATGCATTATGTTAACAGTCAAATCATATTTTGCTATTTTTTGATTAAAAGTGAGATTAGATACTTCTACTCCCTCTAATTCTAAATCAGGAATAATTTCATTATTTTGTAGAGCAAACATTACCTGAAAGAAAGGAGTTCTACTTGTATCCCGAGAAGGTTGTATTCTGTCTACTATTTTCTCAAAAGGTACTTCTTGATTTATATAAGCTTCAAGTGTAGTATGTTTAACCTTCAATAATAATTCTTTGAAACTTGGATTGCCCGTTAAATCACTTCGCAGTACAATGGTATTAACAAAGAAGCCTATTAATGATTCTGTTTCTGTCTGGGTTCTATTTGCAATCGGGCTACCTACACAAATATCATGTTCTCCGCTATATCTATTTAATAATATTTTGAAAGCCGCTAAAAGCGTCATAAATAATGTAACCCCAAATTTCTTGGATAGCTTGTCTAGTTTATCACTTAAAGCTTTTTCTAATTCAAGACTAAATACATCACCATTAAACTTTTGTGTTTTTGAACGTTTAAAATCTATAGGGAGATTTAAAGAGGACACTTCATTGAGTTGCTTCTCCCAATATTTTAATTTATCAGTTAGTCGTTCATTCGATAAATATTCTCTTTGCCATATAGCATAGTCCGAATATTGAATAGGTAATTCAACCAATAGAGGGGATTTTCTTTCCTTCTTTGACTTATACAACTCAATAAGTTCATTGACAAGAATTGGCATAGACCAACCATCAGAAGCTATATGATGTATTTTGACGATTAATATGAATTCTGTTTCGGTTCGTTTTAAAAGTTTTATTCTGATCATATGATCATTTGATAAATCAAACCCTTTATTATCTTCTTTATAAAGAAACTTATCTAGATCTTTTTCGTCTAAACATATACAGTCATCTATAATTTCTAGTTGCCAATTATTTCTTTCTAATAATTCCTGATATGGGAGACCATTATCCTCTTTATAAACAGTTCTAAGAATTTCATGCCTGTTTATTATTTCTTGAAAAGAAGCTTCCAAAAAGTTGATATCAAGTTCTCCTTTTAGTTTTAATACTGCTGGTATATTATATGCCCCATTATCATGAAGTTTATTTATAAACCATATTCTTTCTTGTGCAAATGACAATGGGATTTTTAAGGGTCTTTCTTGGCATTTAATAAGTGGGGATTTTGGCTGTTCGCTTTTTGTTTTGATAATGTTAGCTAGTGATCGTATTGTTGAGTTTGTAAATATTTCATTGATCTCAATGTTTACATCTAGTTCCTTTCTAACTCCAGAAATCAATCTAGTTGC
>NZ_PGUB01000193.1:0-3983 GCF_002924285.1 Aquimarina sp. I32.4
ACGTAGAATATTAAAAGACTATTTTTCTTTTTCTATAAAACAAGATAAAGTGATAGCATTGCTTTCTGAGATATTTTTAGATTATCAATACCCTAAAAATGTTGTTATTAGGAGTGATAACGGAAGTCAGTTTATAGCAAAAAGCGTTCGTGAATACTTAGGATTAATAGGGGTAAGTCAAGAGTTTACTCATGTTGCTACACCAGAGGAAAATGCACATGTAGAAGCTTATCATGGAATACTTAAAAAAGAAGTCTTTCAACGATTTGAGTATAGAACATTTGGAGAGATTCAACAAATACTAAAAAGATATGTGGTTTTCTATAACAACGTAAGGCATCATGGACTATTGGGAAGAATAACTCCTATGGAAAAATGGAACAAAGACAAACACTTAATTTTAATGAAAAATAGAGTAGCATAATTAATAATCCAAATTTAAAAGATTACTCTTGTTTTATAGGGGTCAAAACATGTGGTAGTGTTCAATTAAGTGTGTCATAAAGATTGTATAAAAAAACCTAATCCTCTATAAACAAAGAATTAGGTTTTTTTTGAAAATAGAATAACAACTATATTTCTATATCAATATCAGTATCATCAATAGGTGTCGCCCCATTTTTTTTGAACAACACCTTCATGTCCTGATATACCGATTTGGCTCCTGGCTCATTCTCACCCGCCAAAAAACGCATCATACGATAAAAACTCAACGCATTGGTATAATTATCATAATCCAACAACGTTTTGGTATCTATCAATTGTTGAGTCAAACCATCCAATAGCTGTACCTGTGTTTCTATCTGTTGTCTCGTAATATAATCACGATCAAACTCCTCTTTATCCAGAAAACGAGGAACCCAACTAGGATGTTGCTCCATATAGTTCTTTGCCTTATCCACAATCAATTTATTTTGATTGGCAATTCGCCCATATTGCCCCCGTTGATCTGGAGTAAGATTTACTGTCTTACCATGCAATGCTTTTTTGAGCATAGCAATCGCTTGATTTAAGTTGTTTAACTCCTCTTCTGCAAACGTAATACTGATTAGATTTTCTAATGCCATAATGTACTCGACTTTAATAATTAATATATATGTATTTATAGCACAAGGATATAACACGGGAGTTTCGTTTTCTGAAACCCATCAATCTTTTATGATTCTTTATGATTTTTTTATAAAAATTTAAGATTTGATACTCAAATAGATAACCAGAAGACAGATAAAAAATCACAGTTACCTAAAGCTGATTATATGGCAAAACCACATAAAAAATACGTGTTTTACAGCGTTCAAACCCCTGTTTTACAGAGATTTATATTTGTTTTGGTAACCCATTTTTTTGAAATCTGACATTTTTAGCACAAAATTGTGTTAAAAAAGGTGGTTTTTTCCTCTTTTTTACCCAATAAAAGGGGGCAAAAGTACATTAAAATTTATAAAAATAACGTAGTACTGATTTAAAAAAAAGGCTTTACTTTTATTTGTAAATCAATACTTTACGCAAACCACACACTAAATTTCCACTATCATTTTTTCATCAAAAATTTACGTTATGAAATCCAACCCCTTTTTTTTATTGACAATTTTAATATTTTTATCTCTAACGCTTTTCACAGGTTGTGAAAATGAATCCGTAAACGACGAATTGAATCTACTGGAAGATGAAAATTACACAGAAATTTACAAAATCGACAAAGAGGATTACGAAGTCCCACCAAACGGATAGAAACAAAAAGCTTTGGATAGGCGTAGTAATTATAATGGTATTAGTTGCTTCGCCTTTTTTATTTTATCTCTATCAATTTGCACCAAAGAATAGCAAAGTTTGGAAAATTGGTTTTCTTACTATTTATAGTGGAGGATTTGAGTCTGTTCTTTCTTTTCTTCATGCTTTCTTTACCAAGTTTCTTTTTGTTTTATTAACGTCTATTTGGTTCTTAACATGTTCTCACTGGTGGAAATATGCCATTTTGATCCCTTTTTCGATGTTCCTATTTCAATTATCGGGTGTTTTAAATTATCAAATACAATTTATAGATCAATACGACTTTTGGTATTCATTGCCTTTGGTTTTACCTATAGTAATTGGTCTGATATGGTGGTCTGCTAGATTATATATTCACTCCAAATTACTAGACCTTCGATCACAGATCGAGAATGAATTAGAGATTATAAGAAGAAACAAAAATGTCGATGAAGTATAAGAAAAAGTCTACCGAAGCTATTATTTTAGAATTACATAGTTTAATATCACTAAAAGAAACTTACAAAGCATCTGAGTATGAACGGAAATTAAAAGCACTTTTAAAAGAAGTAGACAACCAACTTTTATTAAATAAAAAACAAGAGTCCAATAATTTAGAACAGTATTTAAAGCTTCTTATCGGATAGATTTTCTTTACTTCTCAACCCCTGAAGTTCTTTCTCAATAATCGTCCGAATAAGTAACATCACCTCATTATTATCCTGAATATTCAGCTTTTGTTCTATTTTTTCATCTATAATTTTATCAATGCTCTTTTCTTCATCAGATTTTAACATCTTTCCTTCTCCTGTAACTAGCCATAAAGGATTCAAATCAGGATATACTTCAATACATTTCTCAATATAATCACCTCCAACATTACTTTTTTGAGATACAATTCTATTTAAATACCCTGGTGAAGCCCCTAGTGATAAGCTAAATTGCCTATGACTAATTCCTGTATGATCCGCAAAAAGAACCATTCTGTCGACGATTTTGTGCTTTTTAGTCAAAATTATATCTATATTTCTTGTTAATAACTATTATTATAGTTAATATTGTATTGGAAACGATATTACTATAGACACAAAAGTAATAATATATCCAATATTATAGTGATAAATATTAGTTTACTGTAGTTTTTGTTTCTTTTAATGGATGTTATTCAATTAGTCAAATGATTAGAATTCTAAACATAGCAAGATAAGTTAATCGTGCTATTCAGATTGCATCATAAGACATTGGTGTACCCCGTAGTTTTGATCAAATGTATTTGCCTGAACTCTATATAATTAAAAAATGATATGAAAAAACCAAATGTTCGACAGCGTGTAGAAAAATGGTTAGAAAACAACGGGCACTTAATAAACAAAAATGCTTTTGAGCGTGAGATAGAAGTATCAAAAGGCATCATACAAAAGCATATTAAATATGATAAAAAAATCAATGACCAGCACATAAAAGCATTGTATAAACTAATCAAAAAGTTTAAAGAAGTATAATAGATTAACCCCCAAAGAGTATGAAAACAGCCCCTATTCTACCAGATCGTTTCAGCGTATTTGAAGCCACGGTATTCAACTATTTGTTGATTAACCCCCAACTATTTGATACCTGTGTACAAAAACATGGCGGGTATGCCCTGTTACTACGCATCTGGATAGCAGAAAAATATACCAATGGCAGTACAGCCATAGAGGTAGCAGAGATGATCAAGCAGTCAAAATTGTGTATAGAATCTATCAAGGCAGGTAACCCCTTATCTATATCAGTGCAGTGAAGTGGTATTGTACCACTAGCAAAAGGGAGCAAAGAGACAGGAGTAATTTATTATTAGTTAGTATAATTTGCAGTTTGTGTAATCCTGCGCCCCATTACTCCTGTCGGCCCTTTTGTAAAAAAGAATAAAAAAAGAGAATACCCAAAATTACCCGATTAGGTTTTAAGTTGAGTTTGTGAGTAATTCTGTTCACAGCAAAGGTGCAGGGTACAAAAAGTATATAGCATAGTTTATAGGTCATTATATCTGCATATATGCCAGCGTACCCCTGTGTCTTTGTAAAAAACAGATACCGAGCACCGCATTAATAAACCTTACTAGTCAATGAGACTACCCAATAATTTTTATAAATCATATTAATACATATAATACTATGGCATTTCGATTCTTGTCCTCAAAATACACAACAAGCTTTACAGCAACAGGGCTATCAGATAGAGAGTATCTAGTAATA
>NZ_PGUB01000194.1:0-3788 GCF_002924285.1 Aquimarina sp. I32.4
ATTTCTTGTATTTCATATCTCAAATATATTAGTTTGAAATTTAAAAGAACACTCCGAACTTATTAGGGGCTAAACTAGTTAGTTCTATATCCAAATTATCGACAATCAATTCCAAAACAGCTATTATTTGCATTACTATCCTTAGGATCCTTTGGTCAAGTTTATATTTGATGTATCGTTGTTTGAGTTCTCGAAATAGTCCACCAATAGTTTCATAAGCTTCCATACGGTATCGTATGCTGGTAAGGAGGTATTGTATCATTGCTATAGTTGTTTGTGCCACCTGCACGTCAAAATTGGTGGATTGGCATTTGCCCAACCCAAACAATTGCTTCATTTCTTTAAAAAACACCTCAATGGTCCATCGTATGTTGTAGGTTTCTATCATTTTAACAAAAGTCAGCCTTGTGTCTGTTGATAGTAGGGTGTGCCATTTCCCGTTCACCCCTTTTTTAGAAAGAAAGATCACCACTGGGATACCATCAATTTTAGCGTAATATTTTCGGTAATAAAAATTCATTTTTCTGCACCGTTTCGCTTTCACTTTTTTCTTTTTAAGTGCCTTGATTGTAACTTCTTTATTTTCAATGACAAGGGTGCTGTTATATTTGTACATTCCTATGATATCAACATCGTTGTCCACTGATTTGAGCTTTTTGATCACACTCAGGGAGGTAAACCAACTATCCATAAGGATGTAATCTATCTTGATCTTACGTTTACAGATTCGCTTGAAGATCTGGATCATGGTAGAGGTCTTCTTTGAATTAAGCTCTGAAAAACGGTGATATGCCTTGGTTGTCTTGCAGCGTACAATGGATTGTTGGTTTTTACGCTCTTTAGCGGTAAGCCCATATTTGGTGTTTTTACTTTCCCTGTGAAAGCTGAAATCCACCGGGATAAGCACACTGCCATTCCAGTACCCTGCCACCAACAGCTTGAAACCAAAGATATATCGTTTGGTCACGTGGTTATAGATTTTAGAAATACCTTCTATGGTTTTTCCAGTTTTAGGGATGTCGGTATCGTCAAAGACCAAACACTTCAGCTCATTTTGTGGAGGTGTGAAATCACTGTCCTTGTGTAAATATTGAGATATGAATGAAAATAAGAGCCTTCTCCAGTCTATGTTTTGATTGGACAATATCCGATAGTAGGCATCCTTACCATAGATAAAAACGTTTCTATCCGAATTTTTTACAAAGCAATGAATTGTTTGAAACCCTAAGATCGGTAAAACCAAGAGTGTACCTATAAGCTCTTGAAAAGGAATACCACTCTTTTTGGTCCAAGAAAAAGATTTGCTGGTCTTTTTAAACTTTAAAATATCTAAGTGGTTGGATAGGTATTCAGGGGTAACCCATTTGCGATCGAAAATTCCTTTTATTTCTTCAATTTTAGCGATATCTTTGTTATGTAGCATGTTTTGTATTTGTTTGTCTTTCAACTTAAAAATACAATAAAATCAAGGGTTTACCAAGGTTTTCATGCTACTTTTTTCCTTTTTTTACCCCTCTAAAAACGCATAAACACTAGGTGCGAAACTTCAGGTATGTAAAACTTTACATAACAAAGACAAAGCCCTTGTAGAGAATCAGGTGAAACTCATCTATAACCGGGTATATGCCAAACTGCGTAACCAACAATTCTTTGACCTTCCTTCTTTGAACCAAGCGATCAGAGAAAAGGTAAAAGCCCATAATCAAACTCGCATGCAACGCAAGGAGTATTGTAGGGAAGAAAAGTTTTTGGCAGATGAAAAACAAACTCTAATCCCTTTGGTGACACAAGACTTTGAGATCAAGTATTACAAAAGGCACAAAGTGGCTAAAAACAACCACATCTATTTGACTATAGACAAGCATTACTATAGTGTTCCCTATGCATATATTGGGGTTCAGGTCAAGGTGATTTATACCCGAAATTTGGTCAGGATCTACAGTAAGGGGACTTTGATTGCAGTACATCCCAGAAGTTATAAAAAATCAGGATATAGTACTCTAAAAGAACACCTGTGTTCTCATCACCAGCACTATCTTACACGTAGCCCGGAGTATTATCTTCAACGCGGGTATAAACACTCAGAGGATTTGTATCAATATCTTAAAGCCCTCTTCAAACAAGATAAATATCCAGAACAACTCTACAGAACCTGTGATGGCATTTTTAATCTGGCAAAGAAAACAGCACCTCTAGAATTTACCAAAGCCTGCACTATAGCCATGGATAACCACAATTACTCCTTTGGTTTTTTACAGCGAATCTTAGAAAACAAAATGACGGGGGATACGCAGGCTATAAAAGATAAAGACTTGCCAGAACATCAAAACATACGGGGAGCATCCTCTTATAAATAATCAGTAATAATCTAAAAATAAAGCGTAATGAATCCTATTGAAAAACAACTCAAAAACCTCCGATTACACGGAATGAACACCAGCTGGAAAGCTATGATGGAAACCCGTGGGCATCATGAGTTATCCCTTAGTGAGGGGCTTGAAGTCCTGCTGCAGGCAGAAGAACAAGAACGTATGAACAGGCGTTTTGAAAGGCTCAAAAACACGGCACGATTCCGCTATCAGGCCAGCATCGAAGAACTTCATTATGACCCCTCAAGAGGTGTGGATAAATCACAAATTACAGCATTAGCCACAGCAGAATATCTAAACAAAGGAGAGTCCGTGCTTATTACAGGAGCTACTGGTTGTGGTAAAAGCTTTATGACTTCTGCACTGGGGCACCAGGCCTGTTCACAAGGTTACAAAGTACTCTACTTTAATACCCAAAAACTACTAATCAAAACCAAAATGGCAAGAATAGACGGAACCATCTTCAAGTTCTTTGAAAAACTCGCAAAAGCAAACCTATTAATCCTCGATGATTTTGGGCTAGCACATTTAGAAAAACAACAACAAATGGATCTCATGGAAATTATCGAGGACCGACATAGCAAAGCATCGACCATAATCGCCAGCCAATTGCCTGTAGGAAGTTGGTATGAAATTATTGGAGAAGCAACCATTGCAGATGCAATATTAGATCGATTAGTACACACTTCTCATCGCATAGAATTAAAAGGAGAAAGTTTAAGGAAAAAACTGTAAGTTTGTCAGTATCTTATCTTTTTTGACCAAAATCGCAAGGGGGGTCAACATGACCGGTACGGGGGGTCAGTATCACCGGAATATCCAACTACTACCATCATAGCTTCACAAATACCTGTATCTGCATGGTACGATATTATTGGAGAAGGAACTATTGCCGACGCTATACTAGACCGAATTGTAAACTCTTCTCATAGGATCGATCTTAAAGGAGAAAGCTTAAGAAAAGGAATTTTAAAACAGGAATAATAACAAAATTTAACTATAATTGTATGATCTCTCAAAGTGGCACCATTTGACCGAAATAGGTGGCACCATCACTCCGAAATAGCCAATTTATTGAAAAATGAATCTGAGGACTTAGAGACAATTACTAAAGAGTTTACCATAATCTTTGATGAGATTGGACTTAAGTCTGAAGAAATTAAATATACCCTTCGCTTAGGAAATACTTTGAATATCGAAATTGAGAAGGTTATACTTTTTTCTATCAAAAAGTAGGCGAGTTTAAGCATCCAGAAAATAATTTGGAACGAGAAAAATTTGAAGAATTGAATGATGATTACCTAAAGGGCTGCTGATGCTTATCAATAATGTATAATTTAAAGTATCGTTCCGAGCAAGTACATCTTTCCTAGCTTTATAAGGAGAGCTACCTTTGCTTCAAACAATTATTAGGTTTAT
>NZ_PGUB01000195.1:0-3686 GCF_002924285.1 Aquimarina sp. I32.4
CTAAAATAGAAACTCCGCAATTAGCTATAAATCTAATTCTTGAACAGCATCAAAGATACATCAAACAACTACTAAGAGACCAAGAAAAGAACAATCAAACCTAAGATGACAAAGTAGGATTAAGCAACAAATTATACATATCGTTAAAAAAAGACGCAAATCCTTACCTAGAGAAGGGGGACGTAAATTAATGAAATCATTAAACGAAGATTTTGAAAAACAACATTTAAAAATTGGTAGAGATACTTTATTTAATATCCTTAGGGAATATAAAATGTTAACCCTTAGAAAAAAATGTAGTGCCAGAACAACAAACTCCTACCATCGGTTTTATAAGTACAATAACAAGATAAAAAATCTAGAAGTTGATAGACCAAATCAAGTTTGGGTATCTGATATAACATACATAAGAACAGTAAAAGGATTTTGCTATTTAGCCCTAATTACGGATATCCATTCAAGGAAAGTTGTAGGTTATGATCTTAGTGATAGTCTAGAACTTAAAGGATGCGTAAGAGCACTTAATAAAGCAATATACAATGCAAAAAATATTAAAGAACTAATACATCATTCAGATAGAGGAATACAGTATTGCAGCAATGTATACACAAAAATACTCAAAAGAAAAAAAATACAGATTAGTATGACAGAAGAAAATCATTGTTACGAAAATGCGATCGCAGAACGTGTAAATGGCATCTTGAAAGATGAATTTTATCTTGATCAGGTCTTTACAGATGTACAACACGTAAAAAGAGCATCCAAAAATGCAATTAAATTGTACAACGAAATAAGATTACACTTATCTTTAGACTATAAAACACCTAATATGGTATACAAATTATCAGCGTAAAAATTAATTTTAAACTGTAGCCATATTTCAGGACTAGACATTAAGTAAAACCAGATAGCATAATTATCAAAACATTACCAAATAATGAAAAACATTAGACTTCTAATAAATATACCTTTAACAGTCTTAATTACTTGCACTGTATTTGGGCAATCTAAGGATGAATTGTATATCAATGACAATTTCAAGAACACCTTGTTGCTACACAAAGAATTTGTAAGTATACCCAACCTCCCTCGAAATGAAGAGTTAATGCTTGAGAATATTAATTGGGTTGCTAATCAGTATAAAGCATTGGATTTTAAAACAACTCTGCTTCCAACAATTACAATCCCTATACTTATAACCGAAAAAATATTTAACCCAAAATTTAAGACAGTATTATTCTATTTTCACATTGACGGACAACCAGTTCATGCGGAATCATGGAATCAAAAAGACCCATTTGAGGCGGTTTTGAAGGAAATGAACAAAAACGAACAGTGGCAAGCAATAGACTGGAAAAAACTTGATGATGGTATAAATGATGAATGGCGTATTTTTGCAAGAGCCGCTGCCGATGACAAAGCGCCAATAATAATGCTACTGGAAGCACTTCGAATTCTAAAAATCGAGAGAAAAGAAACACCAAAATTTAATATAAAAGTAATATTTGACCCAGAAGAAGAGTATGGTTCTGAGGCACTTTTATCTACCCTGGATAAATATAAAAAATATTATACATCAGATTTCTTTATTGTAATGGATGGACCAATCCATCCTTCCAACAAACCAACAGTTACATTTGGATGTAGAGGAGTTACAACATGTTCTATTACAACTTTTGGGTCTAAGCTTCCGCAGCATAGTGGTCATTATGGAAATTATGTTCCAAATCCGGTGTTTGATTTAGCAAATCTATTATCAAGCATGAAAGATAAGCATGGTAGAGTTCTGATAGAAGATTACTACAAAGGAATTCATATAGATACAGAAACTAATAAGCTCTTAAAAGCAGTACCATTCAATTCTATAGAATTGAACACTAAATTAGGTATTCACTCTTCAGAAAAAGTCGGGAGTAATTATCAAGAAGCACTACAATACCCTTCTTTAAATGTTCGCCAAATAGGTACTTCTTGGAAAGGAAAAGGTTTAAAAACTGTCGTACCCGAATATGCTATAGCAAATATAGATATTAGATTAGTTCCAGAAACAGATGGAAAAGTGCAATTGCAAAAAATAAAAATGCATATAGAGCAGCAGGGTTATTATGTTATTGACAGAGACCCCACAGATGAAGAAAGACATAATTACTCGAAAATTGTGAAATTTATAGCATCCCCAAGAATGGTAAATTCTTTTAGGACTAACCCCAATTCTGATTTTGGAAAGAAAATAAGAGCCCAATTGGAAAATACATTTGATTATACTCCCATAGCAATAAGATTAATGGGAGGAACTGTACCTATTGTACCTTTAATAAATAAATTGAATGTACCCACGCTGATTGTCCCTATGGTAAATATGGATAATAATCAACATAATCCAAATGAAAATATTAGAATTGGAAATATTAGACAGGGAATAAAAACTTGTTTAGTAATTTTAAACACAAAACTTTGAAAATTCAACATACCATGTGTGAAAAAGAATTAATAACGAAAGGCTAATCGTGTAGATGGCTCCGCCATCATTAGATAGCGGAGTGCACCTCACACACCACCTGCCATACGGGTCTCGTAACAGGCGGTTCACCAAATCGAAGTTTGCTCCTTATTTAAGTAGTCAATCATAGGAACGTATCCTTTTCTTTTGAGTCTGGATATGGTAATGGTAGTACCTAGTATAGGACTTTGAGCTACTGCCCAACCTCCCATTCGGGTTCGACTCCAAGCATATGCTTGTCCATGTTTAATCCCTAATCGAATCAGATTCTTACGTTTTCTCTCTACCTTTTTCCAATCATGCCAAATACAATACCGTAACCGATTACGTAGCCACTCATCTAACTTTTTCAGCTTGGTATAGCTGTTGGTTAAACGATAATTGTTTACCCATCCTCTACAGACTTTGGTAATTCTACCCAATCGCTCGACTAATGACATTGGCTTGGTTTTCTTGGTCAAACCTTTAAGATTACGCTTAAATTTATTCCAACTACTTTTACTAACAACCAACTGGTACTGTCCTTTTATGCCTTTCTTGTAGATCGGCACAAATCCATGCCCTAGCAACTCGAAATTCACAGGTCTGCGTATACCGCTTTTTGCCTTGTTTATTGGTAATTTAAGTCTTTCTCTTAGAAAAACATAAATCCTGTTTCCAACTTCTTTAGCTTTGCTTTTAGATTTTGTATAGATACTAAAATCATCTGCATATCGAACATAACGAAGACCTTGTCTTTCCAGTTCCTTATCCAAAACATCTAACATAATATTAGATAATAATGGACTTAGTGGGCTTCCTTGAGGGATGCCTCTTCGGCGTTTATAAAACCTACCATCTATAACAATGGGAGATCGTAGCCATTTACGAATCAATCGAAGGGTAATCGGACATGGTACCTTGTTGTAAATTAATTGTAGTAAAATACTGTGATCTACCTTATCAAAAAATCCTTCTAAATCAATATCTACAATATCCTGAAATCCATCGTTGATGTACCTCTGTGCTTGTAGTACTGCTTTATGGATGTTCTTCTTTGGACGGAAACCATAACTAAACGATTCAAAATCATATTCGAACTTTGTCATTAGTTGTTGGCTTACCGCTTGTTGCAAACACCTATCTACTACTGTTGGAATACCCAAAAGTCTGGTTTTACCTTGACCTTTGGGGATACGGACTCCTA
>NZ_PGUB01000196.1:0-3671 GCF_002924285.1 Aquimarina sp. I32.4
TTGTAAAGAACATCTATGCGAATTTGCTAAACTTTACTATAAAGATGAAAAACAAAGATATAAGTGGATTGATACATGCTCAGAAATGATGCTTACCAAGGGGATTGACCCCATTATTGTAACACTTGAAAAATTACCAGAACAGCGCAAAACAACTGGAAAAAGAAACACATTGATCAACTATTATCGTAAAAATAAAGACAGAATGCAGTATCATAAATATATTGAAAAAGGGCTGATAATAGGATCGGGAACCATAGAATCTGCTCACAAAGATGTGCTGCAACAGCGATTGAAGTTATCTGGGCAGCGATGGACTATGGAAGGTTTTCAACAAATGGCGCAACTAAGAGTAGTATATAAAAGCAAAGAACACAGGATCAAACAATTATGCCAAAATGCAGCATAATGGGAAATTTGTCGTACACCCATTTACAATCTCAACTAAGGGAACTGTTGGCAGAAACCCTCGCTTGGCTAATGGTATGTGTGAAATTATTTCCATTTCTATTGTATATTTGTCTAGTACGCTGTACATAATGGGCTGCTTTTAAATAATTTACGTGTCGTAACGCAAATATCGGAAGCCCGTTTTTACAATTCAAAAAAAGTTTAAACCAGTTCAATAAAACCCTGAAAAATATTCAGGGTTTTATTGAAAACTTGTTGCTAGGTTTCAATTAAAAGAACCCCATAGGTTTCTTGTCGTAAGAGATTAACATGTTTTTTACAACACGGTAATGATCTAAAGCCATTTTATGGTTTTCACGACCAAATCCTGATTCTTTAACTCCTCCAAAAGGAGCGTGAGCAGGATAGGTATGATATTGGTTTACCCAAACTCTACCAGCTTGAATAGCACGTGGGACTTGGAATAATTCGTGAGCATCACGAGACCAAACACCAGCACCTAATCCATAAGGCGTATCATTTGCAATTGCGATAGCTTCTTCAGTAGAACTGAATGTTGTTAATGCTACAACAGGCCCAAAAATTTCTTCTTGGAATACACGCATATTGTTATCACCTTTTAACACTGTAGGTTGGATGTAATATCCTTCTGAAAGTTCGCCTTCGTAGTTCCCAGCGTCACCACCAGCTAATACTAATGCACCTTCTTCCTTACCAATGTTGATATAACTTAAGATTTTTTCGTATTGTACTTTAGACACTTGAGAACCAATCATAGTTTCAGGATCTAATGGATTTCCTGTTTTGATAGCTCTTAAACGTTCTTGCATTTTTTCAACAAAAACATCTGCGATATCTTCGTGTACTAAAATACGAGATGGAGCTGTACATATTTCTCCTTGGTTTAGTGCGAACATTAACGCACCTTCAATAGCTTTGCTAAAGAATTCATCGTCATGATCTGCTACAGAAGGAAAGAAAACGTTTGGAGACTTACCACCTAATTCCATAGTTACAGGAATAATGTTTTCGGCTGCATTATGCAATACTTTACGCCCTGTTTCAGTAGAACCAGTGAATGAAAGTTTTGCAATACGGTTAGACGTTGCTAAAGCTGCACCAGCTTCTGCACCAAAACCAGTTACAATGTTTAATACACCTGCTGGTAAAATGTCACCAATAAGTTCCATTAATGCGATAACACTAGTAGGAGTTTGTTCTGCTGGTTTTACAACCGCTGTACAACCTGCTGCTAAAGCTGGAGCAATTTTCCATGCTAACATTAACATTGGGAAGTTCCAAGGGATAATTTCTCCAACAACACCAATAGGCTCGTTTAATACGATACTTACGGTATTTTTGTCGTGTTCTGAAATACTTCCTTCATCTGCACGGATAATACCTGCGAAATAACGAAAGTGATCAATACAGTAAGGGATATCTGCTGCACGAGATTCACGAATTGGTTTCCCATTATCAATCGTTTCTAAAGTTGCCAAGTATTCGAAGTTGTCTTCTATTACTTGAGCAATTTTCAATAAAGTATTACTACGTTCTGTTGCTGAAGATGTACTCCATGAAGGGAACGCTTCGTGTGCTGCGTCAAGTGCAAGATCGATATCTTCTTGAGTTGAACGTGCAGCTTGAGTAAATACTTTACCATCTACTGGAGATACGTTATTGAAATACTGTCCTTTAACAGGAGCTACGAATTTACCTCCAATAAAATTTCCGTATCTTTCTTTGAATACAGGTTTAGTTACATTTGCCATAATTATAAATTTTAAATTTGATTTTTAAATAATGCTTGCAAAACAAGCGTTGTGTAATTACAGTGCAAATATATGTCGGGTTGTTACTTTTCTATTTATTGATACGGCTCAATAACTTATGAGAAAAGGTCAATGTGAGTAATTGTGAAATTTAGCGACTCACATTAGGTATTAACTAGTTGTTTGTCAGTATTTTGAATGATTGTTTTTTAATTCGAAATATCTGTTGGACTAATTCCGAACTTGTTTTTGAAAGCTATACTAAAGTTGGACAGGTTGTTATAACCTATATCTAAATAGATATCAGATGCTTTTAATTCACCACCTTGTAGCAGTTCCTTTGCTTTTTGTAGTCGTTTGTCCTGTAACCATTTTCCAGGAGGTTCGTCGTATTCGTTGGTAAAATGACGTTTAAAAGTCGATAGACTCATGTTACAGAGAAAGGCAATTTCTTCCAATTTTAAATTGGAGTTCACATTACTCTCTACTACTTTTTTTAATGGTGATATTTCTTTTGAGATTAAGGAATGTAAGTAATATTCGAATTGACTACCGTATTTGTTGAGTAAATACAGCATGATTTCTTCAAATTTTAAAACCAATAAGACATCGCTATAACTATGGTTCGTAAAGGTGTTAGACGATAAAGAGCTTATAAAAGCAGCAATATAATCGTCGTTTTCAATTACGAAATAAGGCACGTCTTCTTTATATGGTTTTATATCATTTGTGTATTTTCTTAAAAAATCAGTAAGTTTCTTTTCAGAAAAGAAGAAGAGTTTACAGTAGTAAATGGCTTCTGTATCCAGTAACTCTGTCCATAGCCAATTTCCTTTTTTAAGCAACAACGATTGTTTTTTATTTACTGCAACCGAGGTTCCCGCAAAGTGTACTTGTTTTTTCCCTACTTGAAGAAAGCTAAACATATTCATACCTAAATTCACTTTGCTTTTAACAACATCTGTTGTCATTTTAAAATCGTAAACAAATAAATCGGGACTTTCTTTTTTGTCCTTAATGTAGAGTTCAGGTATGTTTTCTATTGGCATCTAGATTTTTTTTCAGCTTGCAGGTAACGGTTAGTAATCGAGTAGACAAGGGGAATTTCGCCCCAAGCCTCTCCCAGAACTGTACGTGAATCTCTCGATTCATACGGCTCTTGTTGTACAAATCTAAGCAGTTAGGTTAATATGTGAAAATTTCTAATGGTAAAATAAGCTAGGATATTGTTTCCTAACTGGAATATCTAGTTTTGTTAGGACGATTTTAAATAGCCCATAATGTTAAATATATTTGAATTATGGTAAAGCGAAAACATAGTAACGATTTTAAACTTATGATTGTAGAGTTATTACAATCAGGTCAAAGTGTACAGCAAGTGAGTTCAGAATATGATTTAGATGGAAGTATGATGGATATTCTATGGATACTGACCCCCATTCTGGTCATATTGACCCCTCTGTAGCTTTTGGTCTTAAAAAGATATGT
>NZ_PGUB01000197.1:0-3665 GCF_002924285.1 Aquimarina sp. I32.4
TCTGTACTCAATTCCTGTTTTACAGTGAATTTACCAGAGGTAGATTCATATGATTTACGCCATTTACGGATCATACTTCCATCTAAATCATATTCTGAACTCACTTGCTGTACACTTTGACCTGATTGTAATAACTCTACAATCATAAGTTTAAAATCGTTACTATGTTTTCGCTTTACCATAATTCAAATATATTTAACATTATGGGCTATTTAAAATCGTCCTAACAAAACTAGATATTCCAGGGTGTCCCAGCACAGTTTTAGCCTTCCCTAGCGGTATATTGTGATGTCCCAGCGCGGTTTTACTCATCCCCAGCGGTAGTTTGGGGTGTCCCAGCGCAGTTTTACCCCTCCCCAGCGGTGGTTTGGGGTTCCCCAGCGCGGTTTTACTCATCCCTAGCGGTAGTTTGTGATGTCCCAGCGCACTTTTACCCCTCCCCAGTGGTAGTTTGGGGTTCCCCAGCGCATCTTTACCCTTCCCCAGCGGTAGTTTGAGGTGTTCCTAGTTGGGTAAAAGATAGTCCGTGTAATTTATATAAGACTCCCAGCGCAGTTTTACCTTTTCCCAGTGGTAGTTTGTGGTGTCCCAGCACACTTTTACCCCTCCCCAGCGGTAGTTTAGGGTGTCCCTAGTTGTGTAAAAGATAGTCAGCGTAACTTATATAAGACTCCCCGCGCAGTTTTACCTTTTCCCAGCAGTGTATTGGGGCAGATGTAACCCGTAGTTTAATGCCTAATTCCTTTTGGGCACGATCCATGATAGTTTTATTGGTATTGAATATTCCTTAATCCTTAAAACTAATTATGTATTCTTTAATGACGGCAGTCTATAAGCAAATATAATCCGATAATTTGCAATTTTAGTTCTTTTGCGAGACTATGTACTTTTAATAGATTTGTTAAAATAATATTTTAATTATTAATAATATACTAAAAATGGAATCTCATTTTTAAATAAAAAAGATTATTATGCTTACTGGAATTCCGTTATTAATTGTCATTTTTCTAGCCATCGTTTTTATTGTAGTAGCTTCTTCTCTTTGGAAACTACATCCTTTTGTAGCTTTATTATTAGCTACTATTATGGTAGGTCTAACTGTTGGTATGCCATTACAAACAATTATCCTGTCAATAAATAAAGGTTTTGGTGGATTAATGGGGTATATAGGATTAATTGTGATTATGGGAAGTGTGATAGGTGCCATTTTGGAAAAATCAGGTGGAGCAATGCGTATTGCTGATTTGGTGTTAAAGCTAGTAGGTAAAAAAAGACCAGCTTTGGCAATGTCTCTAATTGGTGCAACAGTGAGTGTGCCTGTTTTTTGTGATAGTGGATTTATTATTTTATCAGGATTAAACAAGGCATTAGCAAAACAAACCTCTACAAAACAAGCAACATTATCCTTGGCTCTAGCCTCTGGTTTGTATACCACTCATACATTAATACCTCCTACCCCTGGGCCAATAGCTGCGGCAGGTAATATTGGAGCATCTGATTATTTGGGAACAATAATGCTGTTAGGGATTATAATATCTATTCCTGTTTTATTGGTTTCTTGGATTTTTGCAAAACGAAAAGGAATGTTAATAGATGTATTAGATACAAGCACGATGGATGCTTCTGGTTTAGAAATGCCGTCTGTTTTTAAGGCTTGTATGCCAATTGCTTTGCCTATTTTATTAATTGGTATTGGATCTATGGCTAAATTCATGCAAGTAGAGGGAGGGGTAGCAGATATATTGCTTTTTCTTGGCGATCCTTTAATCGCTCTATTTCTAGGAATGATATCATCATTTTTTCTCTTCCCTTCTTTTGATAAAAAATATCTAACTGGATGGGTTTCAGATGGAATTAGTCTTTCTGGTCCTATTCTTATTATAACTGGTGCAGGTGGCGCATTTGGCGGGGTTTTAAAAGCAACCCCAATTGCTGATTTAGTAGGCTCATGGGTTGCAGGGGGGCAATTCTCTGGAGCTGTTTTTCTGATTATTAGTTTTTTAATCGCAGCTTTATTAAAAACATCTCAAGGCTCTTCTACAAGTGCATTGGTGATTACCTCGTCAATGCTTGCACCTTTGATGACGACAATGGGGTTTGATACAGCTATTGAGCTTGCTCTAGTGGTAATGGCTTTAGGGGGAGGAGCTATGACAGTTTCTCACGCGAATGATAGTTATTTTTGGGTGGTATCCCAATTTAGTGGTATCAAAATGAAAGACGCTTATCGATCATACACAGTAATGACAGGGTTACAAGGGTTGGTGGTTTTGTGTTTAACTTTGTTGCTTTATGCCTTTGTTTCTTGAGATTTTATCTGTTATAGATAATTATAAGATTTAGAATTGTAATTGGGATATATTTTTTACTAGTTAGCTATCCTCCGTTTTTTTAGTTGAATATCAGGTTTAGCTGGTTAGCATGCATTTTTGGTTGCGTATTTTGTATTTTCCGCCTACTTTTAGTTGGCATTAACAGTATGGAAACGACTTTGGATATTTTGTGGAATAGCTACTAAATTTGGGACTATTTTTTCAAGCCGCTTTATTTGCATTTCCTTTTAATTTCATTTCCATTTCAATAGGAGCTAAATACCCTAAACTAGAATGTAATCTTTTGGTGTTGTACCAAGTGATATATTCTTCAATTGACTCATATAATTGATTATATGAGTTGTATTTGAAACGGTATAGCCATTCATATTTTATTGTTTTGAAAAAACTCTCTGCAACACCATTATCCCAACAATTACCTTTTCTACTCATGGATTGTTGCGATTTCCAATTGAAAGAAAAAAAAGGAGTCATTTTATTAGATGCATATTGAACACCTCTATCGGAATGAAAAATAAACCCTTGAGTTATCGAACGTGTATTTATTGCTGATAAATACGCTTTGACAGTGGTGTTTTCCGCTGTCATATCTTCACTTAAAGACCATCCAACTATTTTTCTATCAGCAAGATCCATAACAGTAGTTAAATAATTCCAATGATCATTA
The DNA here is from genome assembly GCF_002924285.1 of Aquimarina sp. I32.4. Lineage (NCBI taxonomy): Bacteria > Pseudomonadati > Bacteroidota > Flavobacteriia > Flavobacteriales > Flavobacteriaceae > Aquimarina > Aquimarina sp. I32.4. The sequence continues at coordinate 3,001 of NZ_PGUB01000197.1, forward strand.
ACACGAATATAAGTAATATCAGAAACCCATTTTTGACCTAGTTTGGTAGCGGTAAATTCTCTATTTAATATTAGCTGCCATAGCAAATCAATGATTAGAATCTGTGGTTACTACAAATTTTCTTTTCAAAACTGGACTACCTAATAAATTTGGGACTATTTTCTCAAGCCACTTTTTTATTATTTTTCCAATATTGTATTTCTACTTCTAGAGGAGTTTTATATCCTAAAGAAGAATGTAATCTTTGTGTATTGTACCACTGGATATAGTTTTCTATCTTAGAGTATGCCTGAAGATAATTTTTGAATTTATATCTATTGGTACATTCGTATTTAATGGTTTTAAACAACGATTCTGCTACTGCATTATCCCAACAGTTTGCTTTTCTACTCATACTTTGTTTGATGGTACTATTTTTATTAAAAATCAGCTTCATTTTACGTGAAGCATATTGCACACCTCTATCAGAGTGAAATATATGATTTTCAGTAATTTGCCTTCTATTTTTAGCTTTTATCCAAGTTTTGTAGATGGTGTTTTCTGTAGTCATATCTTCACTTAATGTCCATGCCAGTATTTTTCTATCTGCTAGATCCATAATTATAGTCAAGTAGTTCCATTGACCTGCCACTTTGATATAGGTAATATCAGAGACCCACTTCTCT
>NZ_PGUB01000198.1:0-3574 GCF_002924285.1 Aquimarina sp. I32.4
AGGGGTAAGTCAAGAGTTTACTCATGTTGCTACACCAGAGGAAAATGCACATGTAGAAGCTTATCATGGAATACTTAAAAAAGAAGTCTTTCAACGATTTGAGTATAGAACATTTGGAGAGATTCAACAAATACTAAAAAGATATGTGGTTTTCTATAACAACGTAAGGCATCATGGACTATTGGGAAGAATAACTCCTATGGAAAAATGGAACAAAGACAAACACTTAATTTTAATGAAAAATAGAGTAGCATAATTAATAATCCAAATTTAAAAGATTACTCTTGTTTTATAGGGGTCAAAACACGGCTCTTATTATGTAGCCAATCGTTACGTTAATTGATAACCTAACTCCCAATGATAAAACATAGTTGGACAATCTCTCGTCATACGTCTTAACCATTTTACAGCTAAGACTCGACTTCTTTTGAAGCGTTTATACGTGTTCAAAATCCATTTAAGAATTCGATGATGGAGGTAATAAAAGACAGGTTTTAGGGAGTTACGCTTTATTTTACCATAGTAATGTATCCAACCCTAATTTTAGGATTTAGCAAAAATGACAGATCTTGTAAATTACATTGGGTTTTAGTATGAAGTTTCATATATCTCAAATCTTCTAGAATACGCTTCTTAGATTTTCGACTCATTTTACAATCATACTGTAAAAAGCACCCTTCTTTAGTTAATTATTATAGAACTATTTACATATATATTGTTCTATAATTACTCTCTCTGTCACAAAAGGAGAATGTCCAAAATAGCATCAGAAAACCTATACACCAGCCTATGATGATACTAATCAGCTGATCTCAACAAATACCTAGATAAATTTATTATCACAAATTCACTTTAAACATTATGTAAAATAAGTATTTCCTAAAACACTTGATTTACTGATAATTAGATCTAAGTCTACCGCCAAAAAGTTCGAACTTTCTCCTGCGGAGTCGACTAAGTTAAAACCCTCGTTGTCAACAGACAACGAGGGTTTTTCTGGTTATAGAGGGTGGCTCACGTCAGTAGCAACGTCAGTAAATAGCACATTAGTAGAAATTTTTAAACTAGTTAGCAAAGATGAATTTCAAAATATGCCAAAGTTTAAAAAAGCCGTAATAGTACGTTCTAAAGCAATTAACGGCGATTATGTAAAGTTTTATGTTTGGAATACACAATTAAACGATTTAGATCGTAAAAGAATATATGTGCCTTCTGAATACAAAACAAATGCAGAAAAAGAAGCTTTCTTAAAAGATCGAAAAAAGCAAGTCAATAAACTTCTTAAAGCAGGGTATCATATAGATACTAATAAAATCAGAGAACTCAATAAAAAGAAAGAGGCTAAACAACTCAAAGAAAAGACTAAAAAAGAGCCTGTTACAATCCGCAAAGCAATTGATAGATTAGTTACCCTTAGAGAAGCTAAAAAGTACCATAAAAGGGGAATCAGCTTCTTTAAAAATACAATGCTACAATTTATAAATTGGGCAGAAAAACAAGAAGAGCCTTTGGTACATATTGAGGATATCAATTTTCATGTGATACAAGATTACCAAATGCACTTACTTACTGGTTTGAAAAACAAATCTAAAACTCACAATAATGCTCTAGGTGTTATTAGTTCTTTTTATAATGATTGTATAGAGCAACAATGGGTTGATGGTGAAAATCCTCTAGAGAAATTTGATAACCTCCCTACAGATTACGGTACAAAAAACAAACCCTATACAAATGAAGAAGTTGCAAAAATAAAGGAGTATGTTTTAAAAAATGACCCTTACCTATGGACAATCATTACTTTTATATACTATTCTTTTATGCGTCCAGTAGAATTGCGTAGGTTAAGAGTTAAGGATATTAATTTAAAGGCAAATACTATAAGTATTAAAGTTGAGCAAAGCAAATCTAAACGTTACGACATTATTCCAATAGCCCCAGCACTAAGAAAAATAATTGATGAAATGCAATTGGAACAATACGATAAAAATTACTTTATTTTTAGTTCTGCAAAAAAACCTTCAAAAATCCCAATGGGCGAAAATTACATGTCTAAACATTTTAGAGAAGTGAAAAAACATTTCGGCTTTGATAATGACCCAGATTATACCCTATATGGATTTAAACATACAGCTTGCGTAAATTGGTATAAAGAGGAAAAGGATATTATTAAAATCCAAAAAATGAGTAGGCATACAACTGTAAAAACTACAGAGCGTTACCTAAAATCAATGGGATTGTTAGAAGATGAAAAGGCAGTTTCTAGATTACCAGAAATATAATTTATTTGAACTTAATAACTATCTGGTTCTTTGGCTATCCTACCATTCCATAATATTTTTCCTGTTACTTTATCATACATTTGAATGGTAACAGGAAAAGTATAATAAGAATGATCTGTTGTTACTTCTTTATAAATTGAATCTAAACACTCTTCTATCCCCCCTATACTTGTATAAGATACATAAGCCCCATAATAACTAAATGATGAATGATGAAAAGCATCTTTAGGTTGCTTTTTTATGAAGCATTTGAAATCTGGATTAATAAGTTTATCTATAAAAGATTCAATAGTCATTTTACAACGTTTTAAGAAACAAAAATGATTAAACCATAAATTATTTTTCTTTTTTATATACATTAAAAGATTTACCCCTTTTTTCTATCCAGTGATTTGCAATTAAATGAAAAAGAGAATCATCTGTTTTAAGTTTTAGCTGTTCTAAGCCATAAATAATGTAATTAAGGTATAAGTTTGAACTATTTAAAGTTAAACAAGCTTTATTTAATTGATTAGAATTTAAATCATATAAAAACACCATCGAGTCATAGTTTATTTAAACAACAGAAATTCTATTTATGTTAAAAATATCAATATCATGTTCCTCAAATAAGTCAAATAAAGCTGTTGCTCCATTTTCTTCTTTGTATGAAAATTCTTTATCAGTTATGGGTATAGCCAATAACCAATTGACTGTTTTGTTTTTTAACTCTAAAGAGGTTAATTTATCTTCCCATAAAAAAGGAGAGGTAAACATTAAATGTTTCGTTTCCATTGATGGATAATACATTTTAATCATATTTTTAAATACAGTATTTGGCTGAACAGTCCACCTATTTTTAGAAACATAAAACCCACAAGTAGATAAAATATTTGGCAACTTATTATCTTTTTGTTTCCCTACAATTAATATTTCAATAGGTACATTACGATTACCATCATTAAACTCAATTATATTATCGTAATCTGATAATCCAATTGTACAATAAAACTTATTTGATTTATCAATTGGGTCAACTAAATCCAGTATATCTAATGAACTTTTACGATCATCATCATAGTATGGGTAAACATTAGGCTCAAATCCTATAGCCCCTGCTACAAATTTTGCTATCTTAATATTATCTTGTGATACTTGTTCCATTAATTTATTATTAGATAATGGTGTATATACTAGTCCTACTTTGTCATCTTAGGTTTGATTGTTCTTTTCTTGGTCTCTTAGTAGTTGTTTGATGTATCTTTGATGCTGTTCAAGAATTAGATTTATAGCTAATTGCGGAGTTTATATTTTGG
>NZ_PGUB01000199.1:0-3566 GCF_002924285.1 Aquimarina sp. I32.4
AACATGAATATATAGTTACCATGGTAACTATATATTTCTTATGTGAGGAGCTAATTTAGTAAATCTTTTAGATTTTTAAACTTTTTTATGGCAACATGAGTATAAATTTCAGTTGTTTTGCTGGAATTGTGTCCTAATAAAACTTGAATGTATCGTAAATCTATTCCTTCTTCTAATAGATGTGTAGCAAAACTATGCCTTAACATATGAGGATGCACTGATTGGGTAATTCTAGCTTTTTTGGCAGCCTGTTTCACCACTTTTAATACACTGGTAGTGCTATATTTTCTTCCAACTTCGATGGCTTCAAATACGTATAGCTTTGGTTTATATATTTTATAATATTTTCTAAGGTTATCAAGCACAGATTGATTAAGAACTGTATATCGATCTCTATTTCCCTTGGCTTGCCTGACTTTGATAAGCATGTTTTTACTATCAATATCTGTAAGTTGGAGATCCAATAATTCACTTCTTCGCAACCCAGAAGAATATAATAGACTAATAATGCATTTGTGTTTTAGGTTTTTTGTAAGATCAATCATTCTTAGGATGTCTTCTTTAGCTAATATACTTGGTAGTTTTTGCTCTTTTCTAGGACGTTCAATGCTGTAAAATCGATTGGGCATCCCCATCACTACCTCATAATAAAACTTAATACTATTAATGGATTGGTCAATATAACTATTAGATTTCTTTTGCCTAATAAGCAGTTGTAAGTACTCTCTTATTTCTTGTTCTGATAGAGTTACAATATCTTTATCAGGATACTGATTTATAAATTTTTCAAATTGTGATATATAGACTTTACAGGTATTTAGGGCATATCTTTTAAGTTCTAATTTTAGAAGATATTCTTCTGGAACATATTTATAAGAAGCTGTTTTAGCTCTGTTACGATACCAATTAATATCAATAGGATCATTATTTGATACTACTTTGTCTCTAAAAAATGAATTTCCATTAATCAAGGCTACTCCTCTAAATTTCTCAAAAACCTTATTGAGGTTTTCTTTGGTATTTATGATATATACCATAGCAAACTCCTTGCTCCATCTGGGATTAGGGAGCTCTTTTATTAATGCTTGAATCACCTTGTCAGGATAGAACTGTAGCCCAATCATCTTTTGATCATGGATCAATAAATGTTTCAGTGTGATATGTTTTGTAAGGTTCATGATACAAAAATGTAGTATTTAAAAATCATAGTAGTATTTTAGTCGAATAACATTCGAATAGGATTCGAATAATTTTAATTAAAAAAGAAAACATGAATATCTGTCCACACTGCAATTCTGAAATTATTGGTAGATCTGATAAGAAATATTGCTCGATTCATTGTAAATCTGCTGATCAATATCAAAAACGAAAATCATAAGAAGTTCTATATTTCACTATTGATAAACAGCTCAAAACAAATCGGAAGCTCTTAAAAGCGTATAATAAATCTGGGATGTCTACCGTGCGCAAAGAAAAACTATTATCAGAGGGTTTTAATCCTACTTATTTTACACATTATTGGAAAAACAAAAAAGGACAGGTATATCTTTTTTGCTATGAGTATGGTTTTCTAGATCTAAAGCAAAGCCAGAAAGAAAAGTACGTACTTATAAAATGGCAAGAGTATATGAATACCTAGCGTATTTAATGTTATGGTGCTTCCCATTTATTAGGTAGAAGTTCATCTAATCGGTTTACCTTATATTCCTGTATGCTCTCTAGCACATCTTTAAGCCATGTGTATGGATCTATATTGTTAACTTTACAAGTTGCAAAAAAGGAATACAATATAGCTGCTTTTTGGGCAGCCTTGTGAGATCCTGCAAATAAATAATTCTTTCGACCTAATGCTAAAGGTCTGATTGTGTTTTCTACCAGATTATTATCAATCTTATAACGACCATCAGTAATGTATCTTTTCAGTTTATCCCATAATTTCAGGGTATATCCAATAGCTTTACCAATAGCACTTTTGGGAAGTACCTGTAGAATCTGATCTTTAAGCCAGGTTTCTAAACTATTTAAAATGGGAACTGCACATAACTCTCGATACCGTTTTATGAGCTCAAAAGTACTTTTTCGTTCTCTGGTTTTTCGCTCCATAGCATATAAATATTGAATTTGTTCCAATACATAACTGGCTCTGGATGCATCATTATCCAGTGCTTTTTCAAAATATCGTCTAGCATGTGCCATACAAGCCAATAATGTAATGTTTCCTTTAGTTCTAAGATTTAGATAGCCTGAATATCCATCGGTCTGAATGGTTCCAGTATACTCCTGTAGTATTTCTTCTGGTACTTTTCTAGATCGACTGGGATCATACTTGAATAAAACCAATCGTTCTATTGGGGCGTGATGCACCCAATGATATCCCATATGAAGTTTTCCTTTTTTAGCAGTATCATGAACACCTATAGGAGATTCATCTACCTGAAGGTAGCTACTTTGTAAAAGCTCCTTTTGTAAGGTATCATATAATGGCTCTAGTAGCTTAGTAGTTGCATTAAACCAATTACAAAGTGTTCCTTTGCTAATATCAAGATGTTGACTCTTGAATATTTGCTGTTGTCTATAAAATGGCAAGTGATGTACAAATTTACTGACCATAATATGTGCTAGTAATCCAGCTCCTGCATTTCCTTTCGGAATCGGAAGTGAAGGTAATGGTGCAACTATTATCCTTTCTTGTTCAGCTAAGATATATTTGGGACGTACAATTCTTCTAACAAAAATACTGGAAGGATTGTATTCTAATACCTCGGTGATCTCTTCTCCAATCTTTTTAGATCCTGGTAGGATATCATCTGGTTCTATGGTTTCTTCTATTCGTGGTAAGTGAGATGGAAGTGAACTACGAACGGGCAGCCTCTTCTCTGCTACTTGCTGCTCTCTTGTATAGCTAATTTCAATAGATTCAGGTTCAGTAGTAGAAACCTCCAACTGTTCTACAAATAAATCTAACTGTCCAGTTTCTGAAGAAATAAATCGTTCGCTTTTACTACCAAAAATCATCCGTTTAAGCTCTGATAATTGCTGTTGCAAATACTGATAATCAAATTGTAATTTTTGATGTTCTTTTACAAGAGTGTCATAAGCTTCTTGCAGCAGATATTGCTGATCAGACAAGGGATTATGAGCTATGATTTCCACACTATAAAGATACTCAAAACCTATTCGATTTCCAATAAAATCAAACATTTTCAGCTACTGATTTATAGCGTTTCCTTCTACTGATATTGGTAATAGAAATACCATCTATAAGTAATACTAACTGCGAATAGGTTAGAGAAATACTGCCAACTTCCTTATCATAATATGGAATCTCGAAAGTGCCAGATTCTAATCGCTTGTAATACAATATAAAACTGCTTCCACTCCAGTGCAACAATTTTACCTTATCACGGGTTTTATTGATAAAGATATATACCGAACCATTGGTGGGAGATGTAGAAAGATCATTTTGTATCAAACCACAAAGTCCATTAAAGCCTTTTCTCATATCAGTAGACTTGCTATACAAATGAAACTGATGGGTGGTGGTAAGTCCAAACATTACAAAAGGG
>NZ_PGUB01000200.1:0-3483 GCF_002924285.1 Aquimarina sp. I32.4
TAATTGGCACAGTTTGATCCGAAATCACTGGCATCATAACTCCGAAATTACTGGCACAAAACGAACCGAAGTATCCAATTGTACCTGAAAAAATATTTTGATTAACAGTATAGCAGACTATGCTTTTAAAAAATCAAGAATTATAGTGTCTACTTCATCAAAAAATAGAGAATGCCCATAGTTTTCTGTACTGATAAATTGAACACCATTCCAGTTTTGACTGATGCTTTCTGCTTCAGAATATGGTGCAATGTCATCATTTTTATCATGAATCAATAGGCCTTTTTGCGTTAAGTTTCTAGAGAATTCAGAAATCGAAAATTCTTCAAAATAAAAGCCATGCTTATTTTTGAAATATTGATCTAAGGCAGTCATAAACTTAGAAGATAGTTTTAATGTATCTTGATACTCTGTCATGATTCTTGATAACTCTGATGGGGGAGCTAGCACAACTAATTTTTCTATCTCATTATTAGGGTAGGAGTATTGATGAAAAATAGTAGCCATTCCACCTACAGAGTGGCCCATGACATAATTAGGTCTATATAACTCAATCACTTTTTGTAAGCACTTTGTGTATAAAGGAATGTTTAGTATTTTACCTGATGAGTTACCATGAGCTGGAGCATCAAAAGCAATGATATTGTAGTTTTTTTCTTGTAACTTTTTGATCAATGTTTTCCATCGGTGTGTATTACTTTCCCATCCGTGAACGAGTAAAATTGTTTCTCCTGTGTTTGCCCATCTATACGTTTGAATATGAGTAGAACTTATCAAGATAGTTTCGTCTTCGGCTTTCTCAAGAAAATATTCTTGTTCTGGTTGCACTTTTCCTTTTCTTGGAGTACAAAATAGAATGTATGCCTTATGAATTGCTTTTTTTGGATAAAATAGGAAAAGGCATTGAATATATTTTCCTATGATAAGAGGTAGGTATTTTTTATATTTTTCTTTCATTCATCTTCACGTTGTACTGTTTCTACTATGTGTGTAAAAGTATCTATATTCCTCTTGAAGAAAAAGTATTGATGTATCGTTTTTGATTATAGTAGATACATAAAAAAATTTGATATAAACTTTCCTTTATCGTTTTATGAGTAAAGGAAAGTTTATAGGTACTATCTTTAGTTAACGTCCCAGCTTATCCAGAAATGTTTGATTTTTGCCGATTCTGGAATATCAGTGGTTTGTATTTCTATATCGGTGGATTGTCTGAATTTTTGAGGAAGCTCTTTTTTATCAATAGTAAAATATGCTTGGATACTGTCTACAAATATTACAGCTGTACTTAATGTGTTATTAATTTTTGAAATGGTGTAGTTGTCATTAATGTCCTTGAAAGTACTATGAGAAGATAACCCAGAAACTGTTTTGTATCTTGGATCTATAATTTGTATGTTCTCTATAGTAGAACTAAGATTTGCTTCTTCTTTGGGCTCTAAGACTAGGAGTTTTGTTCCACCTTTTTCAAAAATTTCAATTTCGTTTGTGCTATTTAAATACTGATCTCCAGCAGTTCTTTTTGCAATAGAATCATTTGCAAAAACAGAATCCAATTCTTTGACCTGTATCTCATTGGTCAATAGCCCTATTCTATTGGTTGCTATTTCAAAAGGGTTTTGTTGTTGCTCTTTTTTACAGCTTGTAATAATCAATACAACAAGAAGGATTTTTAAAAATATTTTAGTCATAATTAAGATGGTTAAATGCTTTATATGTAGAGATAACGTAAATTATTTTAATAACTTATTTAATACTCCTAGAGCACCTCTTATAAAAGTTGCACTAGTGAGTACCTTTATAATAGCTTTTTCGGTAGTACTAGTTCTTCGGCTTCTCGTACGTGAGGAACTTTTGTTGAGTTTTTCTCTCTCTTTTTTTGCTGCAGCTTTTGCTTCTTCTGCTTCTGCTTTTTCTATTTTTTCATTCAAAAGCTCATATGCACTCTCTCTATCAATCTCTTTATTATATTTAGGAATAAGTTTTGATTTTTTGAGTACATCTTTTAATTCGTTTTCATTCAATATATCCATTCGGCTCATTGGTGCTCGTAGCATGGTAGCGGCAAGAGGAGTAGGGCGTCCTTTTTCATCAAGAGCAGATACCAGTGCTTCTCCTATACCTAATGAGGTAAGTATTTCTTTGGTGTCATAGTACTCTGAAATAGGGTAGTTTTCTGCAGTAAGTTTGATAGCTTTTCTGTCTTTTGCAGTAAATGCTCTAAGTGCATGTTGCACTTTTAGACCTAGCTGACTCAATACTCCATCTGGAATATCTGTAGGGTTTTGGGTTACAAAATAAAGACCAACGCCCTTTGATCGTATAAGTTTGACAATACTTTCTATTTGGCCCATAAGCGCATTAGAAGCTTCTTTAAAAATCAAGTGTGCTTCATCTAGAAAAATTACTAATTCAGGCCTTCCACTATCTCCTTGTTCAGGAAAAGTACCGTATATTTCTGCAAGAAGACTCAGCATAAAAGTAGAAAACAACTTGGGTTTATCTTGTATGTCTGTTAATCTAATAATATTGATTATACCTCTTCCGTTTTCATCAATCCTACATAAATCCTGAACCTCAAATGATTTTTCGCCAAAGAATTGATCTGCACCTTGTTGTTCAAGTTCCACTATTTTACGTAAAATAGATCCAGTAGAAGCAGTAGAAATACGACCATAATCTTTTTCTAATTCCTTTTTTCCTTCTTGAGTAGCAAACTGTAAAACTTTTTTTAGATCCTTTAAGTCTAATAGTGGTAGTTTGTTATCATCACAATATTTGAATATAACAGAAATAATTCCTGCTTGAGTAGTTGTTACATCAAGAATTCTGGATAATAATACAGGTCCAAATTCACTTACTGTTGCTCTAAGTCTTACCCCATCTTGATCAGATAGAGATAGAATTTCTACAGGAAAATTTTTGGCTTCAAAAGGAATTCCGATTTTCTGATGGCGTTCATCGATTTTAGGATGCCCTGGGCTTGCAGCCGCAATTCCACTTAAATCCCCTTTTATGTCCATCAAAAGTACAGGGATTCCTTGTTCGCTTAGATTTTCAGCTATTACTTGTAGCGTTTTGGTTTTTCCTGTACCTGTTGCTCCAGCTATCAACCCATGACGGTTTAATGTCTTTAAAGGTATTTTTACATGAGCATCGGTTATCGTTTCGCCATTATACATAGCTGCTCCCATGGTTAGAAAATCACCTTTGGTGGTGTATCCTTTATTTATATGATCTAGAAATGCCTGATTATCACTCATAATTAGAAATAATTTTGCATAAAAATAGGAATCTTAACTTTTCTATAGAAATTATACGTTATTTTTAATACAAAGTAAAATTGTAGCTCTTTATAAAAATGGTATTAAAATCAGTTTTGAAGTTATGGCTAAACAAGAAAAATAATATGCTTATCCTTATGTTTCCCTATTACTTGGTATCTTTAAAGTATGAAATTAATTGAGTTTTTTAAGCATTATC
>NZ_PGUB01000201.1:0-3425 GCF_002924285.1 Aquimarina sp. I32.4
TAGTTCGTACTCCCAAGAAAGCATTATATTTTGATCTCCTTCTACAACAAACAAATCTATAGGAGAAGGTAGTAACTTTTTCTTATTAGGGTTTACAGCCAAAGTTCCTTCTTCTATAGGGGTAAAATTTTCTGGAAGGACTACTTTTATTTTATAAAAATATTTCTCAGTATTTTGGATTTGAGTATCAACATATCCTAATCCTGCCATTTTAGCCGCTTCAAAGTTCATATCTGCTGCAAAAAGAGCAAAAGAAAAACGTTGTTCTAACTCTTTTGCTTTATTAAGAATTTGCATCAGCCCCCCTTGGTTCCCTTCTACTTCAAAGCTTTCTCCATATATAGCCTGAGCAAGTATGGCAGCATGATTGTTAGTTTCTACTATAGTCTGCCAATGTTCTAAAGGAACAGGTTTTAAAGGAACAGGTGTTACTACTTTATGCTCTGGCGGATTAAGTACTGTTCCATTTCGAGATATGGTAAATCGTTCTATGGTATATCCATATGTATTTGCATGTTTCCAAGATATAGGTTGATCTACTGCCCAACGTAACAAGATGCTATTCTCATTTGCTTGTGCTATAATTTTAATAGAAGCTGAAGGAGCTTCTACCTGACCTGATTGCCCTATAATAAAGAAAGGGATACAGTATATAAAGAACCCTATTATATGTTTTATTGTTTTCATAATCTGTCTTTTAAAGGGTTTTTAAAAGTAAATATAGCAGTACTACCCTGTATTCCTCCTGGTAGAAGGTATTGCATTCGTATGGTGTAATTACCATAACGCATCATTTTAAATTCACTATTCAAAATAGAAGTAAGGTTTGTTCCAACTGGTAGATTACCATTGGTCAAATCGTTTAGCACCTGATGGTAAATATCTGAAAAATCAATACTATATATATCTGTTAAATTATAACGATATGGGAACGTTGTTTTACGCCAAGAAATACTTGTATTGTGTTCCAAACTTTCCAAATATTTCCCTATTAGTGGTAAGGCTTTTTTAGGAGGATATCCAAAAATTTCTGTATCACGATGCAAGGTGTATTTACCACTACTTGGGTACTTTGAATATAAAACAGGATTAATATCAGTAGTGAAATACGTGTCTTTTAATTCTGATGCTGCGACTACTAATGCTTTATGATCAGTATATTCATTTCCTTTTAATTCAATAGCTTCAAAACCTTCATGCTCTTTTATAGTTGAAGATAAGTAGATTACATCAGAAGCAATCCTTCCCCAATGATCATCTTGTACTTTTATACTCTTAACTTTATCTGAAAAGGTAGCATATTTACTGGTAATAAATGGATAGGAGAGACGCTCAATACTTCCTTCTTTAGACACATTGTCTGCTCCATTAGTTGTTATGGCAAAAGTATTATTAGTATCTAATTGGGTGGTTCTTGTTCTTTCATTAGATGTTTCTATATTTCCTGACAGTTTAGGTAGACTTACTATGCTATAGGTATATACTTTTTCTTTTTGAAGATTAGGCATACGACAGTGTACTTTGTTTGCTCCGTAATCATAATTAAATGTAACATCTGTCATTTCTCCACTATCTTCTATGATTTTAATCTCACTTTTCCAATTTGGATCTTCAAAAAGGTAATCCTGACCTCGTTTTAGTTGAATGTATCCATCTTGATGTTCCTTGCGATAAAATTGTTTTTGATCTACTACTGGGTAGGCATATTGTATATTATGCAAAGGGATATGGGTGGGGGCTTCTCCTGTTACAAAACTTCTGATTTCAGTCTCTATTGCTTTTTTCCCATCCACCATTATGGTTTTAAATATTCCATTTACTTTTTCCTGAAAACTCACTTCTACTTCAACTCTATGTTTCGTACTTGGAGTAAGGATATCTTCTGAATAAAAGGTAGCTCTGTCTTTCATATAACTCCATTCTAGTTTTCCTGCTACTTCTTTACCATTAGCATCCAATACTCTGAATTTTTCTAGAATTACCTTATAAGTTTTATCAGCTTCATCTTCAGGAATAACAATGGGTTCTCCTACTTTCATACTAAAGGTTGCTTGCGGAGCAGCAAAGACATCAACTTCATCTGTTCCTTCTTTTGGAGTAAGATCGGCTATCATTTTAATTCCACCTATCGGGGCTGCATTATCTAATTCACATTCTTGACCAATAGTAATTTTAAATCGGAACCGCCCTTTTACTAACCCTCCTAAAAGATTATAATATCCTCCTGCATATCCTCTAAACCAAAATGGATTTGGACCTTTACCTTGCATTAAAATGGCAGCCCCTCCTTTGATAATCGGAATTTTCTTTCTTACAAAAAATAATTTAATCCTAATGCCCATTTCTCCTTGCAAATAAGCATATGATTGTCCATTAGCATACCATCCATCAATACCTACTTGATCTCCAGTATTTACACAACGGGCTTCACCATAATCTTTGAGCATAATATCAAAACCAACTCCAGCCTGAAAACGTGCATAGAGGATCAGAAAGTTCATATCTCCTGTATCTATTTTAAAATCTGCTCCAAAGGCAAATCCACGTCCTTCACCTAATGCATTCAAATCCCTCATATAGTTTAACTCTTCTGCATCAACCCCTAAAATTTCTGCAACTTCTGGTGGTGGTGGTGGACTTCCTGGTATACGATCACCTACCATAAAGTATCCTCCAGTTTCTATAGAAAAACCTCCTATTCCCATTTTCAACCCTAATCGATCGGTTGGAGTACCCATATGCATATACCATTCGTCTGGAGAAATATGAATAACTCCCCATCCTGCACGTCCTCCAGATGAACGCCCTTGAATGATTCCTCCCCCAACGTTTACAAATATGTCAAGTTGTGCATGAAAAGACTTGTTTACAAAATCAAATTCCATTCCTAGTTTTGCACTAATGGATGCAGCCAGACTGAGTTCTGGTTCATATTCTGTATCAGCTTTATCTAAAAATGTTTTTCCAACTTTACTGTCCATTACTTTATTGACCAGTTCATTACTTGCTATCTTACCAAGTTTTTCTGTAAGCTTACCTACAGGGTTAGGGATATCAAAAGCCTTCATAATAGATGCTTCACCAAAGAAGCCTAATCGGTTTACGCCTCCTTTGGTATTAAATTCTATTTCAAAACCAGCTCCAACTGCTACAGCAGTTTCACTTCCTACAGAGCCAAAAACCATTGCTTTTACTCCTAAACTAGTAGGTTTATTAGGGATATAAGAAAGTCCTGAAGGAGAGAACTCTGTAATGTTACCCCCTGGTTTTTTTGTCATTTTATAAAATGCCCCTCCTGCAAATCCCGTAATAGTAACAGGTCCAGCCTGTATCATTAACCCATGAACTGCGGCATCAACATACCAATATCGGAACTCCTTTTTCCCAAAAATGGCTTTACAACTTATAGGCCCAAAAGTACCAAA
>NZ_PGUB01000202.1:0-3129 GCF_002924285.1 Aquimarina sp. I32.4
TTCTTCTCGATTTTTTCATATGTACAGCGTTAAATTTACAATTTAAGTAGCTGTCTTAAAAATGGGGAGTATTATATAGTTCAATATGTCAATAAATTTAAATTCAATAGAAATATTAATTATATATCAATTGTATATTAGTAGACAATTGATATATAATTTCATTTTATAAATATGCTATTTTTAGAATTTGATAGCATTTAAGGATCATAGATGTTTTGTGTCAAGATGATACAGCAGCAGTAATGATTTGTTGTTTCTTTATTTTTTTCTTTAGTTGCTTTTTTGGTAAATCTCTTGTCAACCAACCGCTTCTACCAGCTGTAGCCATAGCGTAAGGAGTAATCCAAAATAAGGTAAAGGCATAAAATATGCTATAAGGATACGCCCAAAGAGATTCTGCAACACTATGTTTTTTTGCGTAAAATAAAGCCTGTATACTTGAAAAAACAAATATACTAGCCAATGTAGAACTTAGAAATAATATTGGATAGGTGCAGATAAAAAATAACATTAATACTATTCCTGGGTAAGCCATTGTCATTTTTAACCATTGGTTTAATAATAATATTCTAGTACCACTTTTTGCTTCTTTTCTAAAATTCCCAAAGGCAAATTTAGACATAGCTATATTCTCGCGAACATTACTTCTTTCCCAACGAATAAACATTTTATATAAATTTTTGTAGCGCTCAGGGATATTGGTATATACATAGGCATTGCGTTGAAAGAATACTTTGTAACCTTGTTTTAGAATCATATTTGTCATAGCTCGATCCTCTCCAATTTTTGAGACTTGTCCCATAAAAGTTTGAGTAATCCACTCTTGACGGCAATTAAAAACAGCTTCTCTTCGATAGGCTGATAGCGCTCCTGGTGTACATAATACAGAACCTAAACTACTTTGAGCAGAACGAATAAACTCAAAACTAAAAGCAAAGCTTACATTCAACATACGTGGGATTAAAGCTTTTTTACTATTCAATACACGCACATTACCTGCTACAGCACCACATTTTTTGTCGACTACAAAAGGGCTAACCATATTACGTACTGTGTCTTTTTTAACTATAGAGTCACTATCCACAGTTATAAAAATCTCTCCTGTAGCTAAATTAAATGCACGATACAGGGCATGTCTTTTTCCTTTATTTTCTGGTTGTTGATAAATTGAAACGCGATCACCTAATTCTTCTTTAGCTTTTTTCATCCATTGCCATGTATCATCTTGGCTTCCATCATCAATAGAAATTAATTGTATTTTTTCTTGAGGATAATCGCTTTCTGCTAGGCTAATTAATGTTTTATAAACTAATTCACCTTCATTGTATGCTGGAACAATAACTGTACACGAAGGTAACTGATCATTAGGTACCGATTTAATGACTTTATAACGTAGGTATAAAAATAATATATAAATTAAAAAACTAATTTTGACTGTGAGTAGACAAAAACCTGTTACCATTAAGGGAATTCCCCAAGGACTATTTATACGTTCTAAATAAATTTTCTCAAAATAGGGTTGTAAGAAAAAGAACAAAGATACACCACCAAACATCAATAGAAATGTTCCTATTAAAATGAAAGATGAGGATGAATTTACAATGTTTTTCTTAATAAGTTTAGAATGTTTGTTGGTAGCTGCAGAAGTTTCCAAAGATTTGGAAAATGATAATCCTTTCATAAGTGTTTCCCTGATTTTTTTGAAAAGGAGGCAATATTGATGCCATTTTCAATGTAATTGTTTTATAGAGCTTTATGAATGACTAATAAACTTTGATGTGTGGAAAAATCACACACATGTGGGTAATTTCCCCACTATAATGTGTGTTTTAAGGAAGGTAGATGAGATTTTATTTGGTGGTAAAATCATAGACAGCTACGTTATTTTGGATGTAAAAATAGCATCTATTAAGTAAAAACGTAAGATGTCTTTTTTTATTTTTCTATTCAGGATAATTTATATGAACATCCTTAAAAAAAGAGAATACCAATTTCCTTATTAATACTAAGGAAGAGTTGAATTTTTTGGATATATAGGGGGGAGGGAGTAAAAATTAAATAGCTTGTATGGCTTCTTTATATTTTTTGGAAACGGGGAGTTCCATTAGGGTAAGAGATATGGTGTTTTTGTTTTTCCAAGATTTAAAATGTGATGGATTTATTAAATGTGAGCGATGTATTTGAACTAGAAAATCTAAATCTTCTTGCATTTTTGTTAAAGAAGAGCGGATTAATTTTGAGTTAAGTTCACTATTATTAACAAAAAAAATCTCCACATAATTTTGAGCATTACTGATACTGATTAATTCAGATTTTTTAATTTTTAAAATATCAAGTTTATTATCTCCTTTAATGCTTAAAATATCTTCTTGTATAGGAATTAATTTAATTGAATAACGTCTTGCTAGAATAACAATTGGAATTACAATTAAAGCTGTCTTAAAAATTATATTAGTAAAAAACTCCCAAAAAGTATATCCACCAGATAAAATGAAAGGGCTTTTGTAATAGATGAAAGTTCCAATAGTATATAATATTTGATAAAAAACAATACTAGTTACTTCAAGAGTAATATTCCATTTTTCAATTTTTTGATAGGCAAATTTTTGAACTAGGCTTGTTAACGCATACGCTATAAATGCAATGACATTAAAGCCGATGCTTATTAAGATCCATGCTTTAAAATTTAGAGTGCCATCATCAAAAGGTCTTATGAAAAAAGCAAAAATAAACCCCCAGATGCATATAAATACACCTATTAATAGATGATGCTTGATTGATGGATTTAATTTTATCATTTTATTTTTTTGCTTGTTGTATATTAAGAATAGAATAAAATAAAAGAGTTTTTGATCAATACAATCTTATCAAAGAATTCTATTTAATTTGTCTAAAACTAAGGAATTTTTATTATCTGCTATGTGAGATGAAAAAATGTAATCTTAAAAGAGGCAGAAATAGCGTAAGGTTTTAGGTGGTTTTAAAATGAAAATGCCTCTGTGGAGTCCGAGGGATAAAGTTCGAACTTTTTGATCGAAGATATTCGATTATATGCTTATCCTTATGTTTCCCTATTACTTGGTATCTTTAAAGTATGAAATTAATTGAGTTTTTTAAGCATTATCC
>NZ_PGUB01000203.1:0-2967 GCF_002924285.1 Aquimarina sp. I32.4
GACTTTTTTTATATACATATGCTTAAGATTTTTGTCGAGTCATCAAGTTAAGGTATTTTTGTAAGTAGCTAAAAAAAAGCTCCCGAGGCAACGAGGATTAGTTCAACAAAGGAAACCGCCACACAATCTCATAAACAACACACTATACCCCTCTATACAGAAGCTTTATTTATATATACCAAGTTTCACCACCAACCAAATACCAACGCTGTTTTATAGAGAAAGTTTTGTCCTCCCAGCGCAGGGTGGGAACCAAGGAGTACTATAGAGCACCCAATAACTAATACTCAATACAGTTTTCTCACTTCTCAATACTCACTTCTCAATACCAGTTACCATACAATATTTTATTAATTTTTCATGAGGGTTTCCCGTAACCGCTTCTATAAAAAATCGTAGTATTTTTATTTTAGATATCAAATAGACGTATAGTTACTATATTTTAAAGTTAACACATATTTAAGACAAGCAACATAAATGAAAGCTGAAGAAAAAGACATATCAAGTATTTTTGCTGACAATCACATTTACGAAATACCAAAATATCAAAGACCATACTCTTGGACTGAAGACAATGTTAGTGAATTGATTAGTGATGTAGCTGATGCTTTTGAGAATGATTTAATTGAGTATTTTATTGGTTCAATTATCACAATCGAAAAAAGCAAAAAACAATATGAAGTTGTTGACGGACAGCAAAGATTGACAACATTAACATTGATTTTCGCTGGATTACGAAATTTGATTTCTGACGAAACTGCAAAAGCAGAAATTCAGAAAAAAATATTACCCATTAATGCATTTACTGAAGAACCTGAACAACCAAGACTTAAAGTTCGTAATAAAGAGCATCTATTCTTTTATGAACATATTCTTTTAGGTAAAAAAATAGACACCGAATACTCTCTTGGTGAGATAGAACAAAAGTTTTTGAACAACTTAAAAACCGTAGAAAAGTTTTTCAGGGATAAAAATGAAACATACCTCAAAAAATATGCAAACTACCTATTACAAAGTGTATATGTTGTATTTGTAAATACAGATAGTTTTGAATCTGCTTATAGATTATTTAATGTTTTAAATGCTAGAGGACTTTCATTATCTAATGGCGATTTACTAAAAAACCAACTATTTGGACTCTCAAAAACTGAACTTGAACAAAACAAGATTGAACAATATTGGAATCAGTTAGAAGACATAATAACAATAAAACACCTTGATAGCTTTTTAAGTCACTACAGAACTGCCTTAAAAGCAAATAAAGCTCAAAAAGATTTATATCAAGAATATGTTGATTATTTAAAAGACAATCAAATTAGTGCAGAAGATTTTTGTAAAACCCTTGTGAACTCTGCTAAAAATTATAAAAAATTAAGAACACTTGAGTTCAGTGATAATAGAACAAAAAAGTTTGTTCAATCTTTATTTAATGTCAGTTATGATGAGTGGATTCCACCAGTTCTTGCATATATGAACAAACCTATCGAAAATATGCCTTTTGATGATTTCATTGGACTAATAGAAAAGATTACCTATCAAAATTGGGTAAGACGTTTGGGAAGAACTAAAAGGAATACAGTTTATTACAATGTGATTAATAAACTTAAAGGAGGAGCAAGGGAAGAAGAAATAACAGAGTTAATTTATAGTTACACAAATAACGAAGAGTTTTTTAGCCTTCTAAACAGCAATGTTTACGGAATGTCTTACGCTAAAGCTGTTTTGTTGCGTATGGATACAGCTAGTCAAGACGATTCTGTACTTAAAAATTATTCAGGACTGATTTCAATAGAACATATTTTACCACAAACAGGAACAGACGAATATTGGAAATCAAGATTTAATGAAGAACAAGTTGAAAATAATGTTCATAAACTTGGAAATTTGGTATTATTGAGTGGCCGAAAAAACTCTCAAGCACAAAATCATTCTTTCGGCAGAAAAAGAGAAATCTATCAAAGAAAAAACGAGGCGACTTCATTTGATTTGACTAAAAAAGTTTGTGATACTGAAGAGTGGACATTAAGTGAAATTGAGAAAAGGCAATCAGAATTATTGAAACTAGCTAAGAAAATTTGGGAAATAAAAACGTATACCAACGTTGTATAAAAAATAACATTTAGTAATTAAAATTATAGTAAGTAAATTATAAAAAAGGGGCATTGTTAAATGGAAAAGTTAGTGTGTGAAATTAGCTAATTTTCATAAGAAGACTGGTTACATACAATTTCTTAAATATAAACAATACAACAAGTAATACTTATAATGGTTGTTAATCAAAAAACACGAAATGGAAGGTAAATACACCAAAACTGGTACAATTGTAGGTATTGTAGCGGTATTGATAACAGTATGGCAAATAAATAAAAATAAATCTTCTGAATTTCAAGGCGAATGGATAATGACTTCAGAAATTCAAGATTCTCAGATGTCTAATTATATTGGAATGAATATAGAATGGGTTTTACATATAACTCAAAATGGCCAAGAACTGGAAGGGACAGGTGAAAAGATTAAGGTAAATAATATTAAACTTAATTATATTGAACGCACCAATCTTAGGCTAAAAGGTTCAATAAATGGGAAGCAATTTATAATTAACTATATTGAGAATGGCAAGCAGAGACAGACAAGTGGAATATTTAAAGGACAGATTAATGAAAATATATTTCAAGGAGAATTTTCGCAAACAGCAGCAGATTCTAAAGGAGCTATCTATGGAATAAAAAAGAAATAGAAAGTATATAGCAATGATTATGGTAAATACGGGTTTTGGTGGCTTAAGCCAAAAGTCTAAACCTTTAAATTAAGCCCTAGAAATCTCCTGACTTAATTTCAAAACAAAGAGACCAACCATGAACCATCAACCAAGCACCATACAATATTTTATGGCTAAGTTCTAAAATACATATGATCTAGTGCT
The DNA here is from genome assembly GCF_002924285.1 of Aquimarina sp. I32.4. NCBI lineage: Bacteria > Pseudomonadati > Bacteroidota > Flavobacteriia > Flavobacteriales > Flavobacteriaceae > Aquimarina > Aquimarina sp. I32.4. The sequence goes on from NZ_PGUB01000203.1 coordinate 2,924, forward strand.
ATATTTTTAAAATTCATCCAAGTTTGATTCGAAGTGAACGCAAT
>NZ_PGUB01000204.1:0-2927 GCF_002924285.1 Aquimarina sp. I32.4
AAATTTGATATCAAACCCGAAGATCTAGACTTTTCAACATCTTGATTTTCATTAATTAAATTTGACGTTAGTCGAGATTAAAAAAACACCTCGTAATTAAATAATTTCATTACATTTGTCTTATGTGACTGTTATGTGACTAAGCGAACACTTATCAGTCTAAACCCTTGACAACAAAGGTGTTTGAAATTATTATTTATGTGATTATGGGTGAAAATGAATTAAAAATACTATTAAGTGAACTACGTTCTTTAGTGAATGAAACAGAATGGGTTGAATTTAAGGTAAATAATGGAAACGAAATAGGGGAATACATTTCTGCTTTATCAAATTCGGCTTGTGTACACGATAAAGATTTTGGATATATTGTATTCGGAATTGATGATAAAACTCACAGAATAATAGGTACCACTTTCTCTTCTAATCAAAAAGGGAAAGGAAATGAAGATTTAATACCTTGGCTTGCTCGCCTATTGGAACCAAGAATAAATTTTAATTTTTACGAATTTGAAGTAGAAGGTGAAAATGTAGTCATTGTAAAAATTAAGGCTACACAAAACACTCCTGTTAAATTTAAAGGAATTCCATATATTAGAATTGGTTCTTCTAAAAAAAAATTAGATGATTACCCAGAGAAAGAGAGGTCTATATGGACAAAGAGCCCTACAGAAAGTTTTGAAAAAGAAATTGCAGTCTATAATTTAAACCCTGATGAAGTTTTAAAATTAATAGATTACCCATCATATTTTGAGTTAACTAACACTCCTCTTCCTGAAAATAGAGATGCAATATTTGAAAAACTTCAACAAGAAAAGTTAATTACCAAAGAAGGTAATAACTACAACATCACTAACTTATGTGCTATTCTTTTTGCGAGAAAATTGGATGAGTTTGAAAACCTTGAAAGAAAAGCTATTAGAGTTATCATTTACCAAGGCAAAAATAAATTACGTACTAAAAAAGAACAACTCGGACAGAAAGGATATGCTTCTGGTTTTAAAGGTTTAGTAAATTATATCAATGACCAATTACCATCCAATGAAGAAATAGGAAAGGTTTTTAGAAAAGAAGTCAAAATGTATCCTGAATTAGCTATAAGAGAGTTAGTTGCAAATGCCATCATCCATCAAGATTTTAGTGAAAAAGGAACTGCTCCAATGGTAGAAATTTTTGAAGATAGAGTAGAAATAACCAACCCAGGAAAACCTCTAATAAGTACAATGAGATTTATTGACCACAATCCACAATCTCGTAATGAAAAATTAGCTCACTTTATGAGAAGAGTAAGTATCTGTGAAGAAAGAGGAAGTGGTATCGATAAAGTCATTTTTGAATGTGAATATTATCAGTTACCTGCTCCTAAATTTATAGAAGGAGATAATTATACACGGGTAATTATCTATGCTCATAAAACATTACGCCAAATGGACAAAGAGGATAAAATTAGAGCTTGTTACTTACACTCTTGTTTAAAATATGTATCAGGAGAACATATGACCAACAATACATTAAGAGAACGATTTGGAATTGAAGAAAAAAATTACTCTATGGCTTCAAGGATAATTTCTGAAGCAATTAAGTCGGGACAAATTAAAGATTATGACCCTGAAAACAAATCTAAAAAGCATTCCAAATACGTACCTTATTGGGCGTAAACCCTTTGTGACGGTTATGTGACTGGATGACAAACAATTCAGTATATACAGCTATTGACAAGGAAAAACTATGTGACTAAACGTTTGCCAATCGTGTAGATGGCTCCGCCATCATTAGATAGCGGAGTGCACCTCACACACCACCTGCCATACGGGTCTCGTAACAGGCGGTTCACCAAATCGAAGTTTGCTCCTTATTTAAGTAGTCAATCATAGGAACGTATCCTTTTCTTTTGAGTCTGGATATGGTAATGGTAGTACCTAGTATAGGACTTTGAGCTACTGCCCAACCTCCCATTCGGGTTCGACTCCAAGCATATGCTTGTCCATGTTTAATCCCTAATCGAATCAGATTCTTACGTTTTCTCTCTACCTTTTTCCAATCATGCCAAATACAATACCGTAACCGATTACGTAGCCACTCATCTAACTTTTTTAGCTTGGTATAGCTGTTGGTTAAACGATAATTGTTTATCCATCCTCTACAGACTTTGGTAATTCTACCCAATCGCTCGACTAATGACATTGGCTTGGTTTTCTTGGTCAAACCTTTAAGATTACGCTTAAATTTATTCCAACTACTTTTACTAACAACCAACTGGTACTGTCCTTTTATGCCTTTCTTGTAGATCGGCACAAATCCATGCCCTAGCAACTCGAAATTCACAGGTCTGCGTATACCGCTTTTTGCCTTGTTTATTGGTAATTTAAGTCTTTCTCTTAGAAAAACATAAATCCTGTTTCCAACTTCTTTAGCTTTGCTTTTAGATTTTGTATAGATACTAAAATCATCTGCATATCGAACATAACGAAGACCTTGTCTTTCCAGTTCCTTATCCAAAACATCTAACATAATATTAGATAATAATGGACTTAGTGGGCTTCCTTGAGGGATGCCTCTTCGGCGTTTATAAAACCTACCATCTATAACAATGGGAGATCGTAGCCATTTACGAATCAATCGAAGGGTAATCGGACATGGTACCTTGTTGTAAATTAATTGTAGTAAAATACTGTGATCTACCTTATCAAAAAATCCTTCTAAATCAATATCTACAATATCCTGAAATCCATCGTTGATGTACCTCTGTGCTTGTAGTACTGCTTTATGGATGTTCTTCTTTGGACGGAAACCATAACTAAACGATTCAAAATCATATTCGAACTTTGTCATTAGTTGTTGGCTTACCGCTTGTTGCAAACACCTATCTACTACTGTTGGAATACCCAAAAGTCTGGTTTTACCTTGACCTTTGGGGATACGGACTCCTA
>NZ_PGUB01000205.1:0-2866 GCF_002924285.1 Aquimarina sp. I32.4
TGCATTTCTTGCTGTTGCACCAACATAAATAAGCATCTTAAATTCAAGATTTAAGATACAAAAAAGGAGCGAAAACAATGTCGTTTTCACTCCTCGTATTTTAATCCTTTTAAAGGACTTTTTCAGTGCCCTCTGTATTAACAAGGTCTCTTTTTTTAATCTATCTCCTTATAAATTATAGTTTTAATAATTTAACATAGATTTCTTTTCTAATTTAAAAATGAATATTCTTTCAACTAACTAAATGCATTTCTATAAAATTCTTTGATTTTTAACTTTTTTGAGGATTAACTATTTAAAAAAAATGACACTTACGGATTTCCATAAACAATGTTTACGGAAAAACCATAATTTTGATTTTTATTTTAAGCTGATAAAAAAGTGATTTTTTTATTCAGTTTCAAAAAACGGTACTTTTATATAGTATTATTGCAAAATGAGAAGGTGAAAATATAGAATTTACCATGTAATTAAAATAAAAATTATGGAATACATGAAATATTTAAATAATTATGAGAGTATAATGATTAATAAATTTATGGTAAGAAAAGTAAAAAGATTTAATCATAATAATTAGGGGCTTTTTCCCCTATTATTATATTGATTATCAAAAACAGATACCATAAATTTGCTGATGTAATCGCGTAATATTAAGATTTCATTAACAATTGTTTTTGAATTTTATACTTTTACAGACCCCAATACCTCAAAATAAAACCTATATGGATATAAAACTCCGCTATAGCCTTATACTGTCATTGTTATGGGCAGTATCTCTATTTGCTTTTCCTAGAACAGAGAAAGATACACTTTCTGTTACTACAATCAAGACATCTTCTTCAATGGTTGTACAAGAGTCAAAATTAACAATGCTAGAAGATATGGAAAAACAATTCCCAATAGCCATTGTTGAACAAAGTGTTATATCCACTTCTGAATTTACTCATAAATTATTAGAAAAAGAATATCAGCAAGATAAAAATATACAAGCTAGTCGTGCAGAAGTTGCTGCTATGTTTGATCAGATCGAAGCTGAAGGTAAATGGGTGGATTCTTTTAGAAATGAAGATATACAAACCCTTCCATTAGGGATTAGTTATACGCCGAAAGATAAAGATGGAAATACTGATGATGGAGTAATTGTAGAACTAGGACTTGTTAATGCTACGGTAAATACTAAATACATTGAATTTACTGCTTTTGCTCGTATTACTATTCCGCAAACCGATAAAAATGGGAAACGGATTGAGTTATTTTTTGGAGCCAATAATTTAAAAATGACTCATAAAGGTGGAATTATTGGTGATGCAAACCTTGTCCTTTTAGGAGATGTACATATCCCTTGGAATGGTGGTAAATGGTTGTTAACCTTAAAAGGAGGAATGAATTTAGATACAGGTAATGTACAGAATCTTACCTATTTCAATATGGACTGTGATGGTTTAAAAGAACTAGGAATTCAGGCAGAAGTACAATTTTCAAGAGATATGATTCTTCCTGTAGATTCTAACGGAGAGCCTATGTCAAAAACGCGTTCTTATAAAGGAGCGGATGGAAAAACAATTACAATCCCTAATCGTGTTACTGGAAATTTTGGAATTGTGTCATCAGGTTGGAGTGATATTATTGCAGAGATTAGTTTGCCATCTTTTGTATTGGCCAGTATGCCAAAAGGTTTTATGTTTTCTGTAAATAAAGCGATCTTTGATTTTAGTGATCAGCGTATCTCCCATGATAATTTTCCAAAACATTATTATGATAACGATTTATTATTTCCAAGTATAGAAAATTGGAGAGGCTTTTATATAGAATCCTTAAAAGTAGGTTTACCCGAGGCTTTTCATACAGAAGAAAGTATTGCGAAAAAACAACGGGTGTCTTTTGAAGCGCATCATATGATCATAGATAACTATGGAGTATCGGGTCATTTTGAAGTAAATAATATTATTCCTCTATCAGAGGGTAGAACTAATAAGACTAAGGCTTGGGCTATGTCTGTTGACCAATTAGGAGTATCACTTGCTGCTAATAGGTTTACTGGCGCAAATTTTGACGGGCGCATTTTGTTACCAATTTCTGATAATTTACAGAAAAAAGTAACAGATACTACAAAAGATAATCCCAAGGGGTTAGTGTATTCAGGGTTAATTTCTGAAGAAGAATTTATGTTACGACTATCTTCTTTAAATGAGATTGAATTTAACATCTGGAAAGCCAAAGCTAAATTAGCTCCTAATTCTTCTATAGAATTAAAAGTAGAAGAAGGTAATTTTCGCCCCAAAGCTATTTTACATGGAGAGATGGCTATTTCTTCAGACATTAATGAAAAGGAAACAGCTTCATCACTTTCAGAAGATATTAATGATGAAAAAGAAAAAGCCATAACCTTTAAAGGAATAACATTTCAAGATTTGGTATTACAAACCGAATCTCCCATATTTCAAGTAGGATATTTTGGATACAGAGGAGAGGTTAAAGTAGCTAATTTCCCGGTTTCTATAGGAGATATTGCATTAAGTTCAAATGATCAGGGAGCTGCAATAAATTTTGATTTGATGATTAACCTTATGGGAAAAGAAAGCAAGGGATTTGCCGCAAAAACAAGATTAGGTATTTTTTGCAATTTCAAAGAGGAAAACCATAAACAACAATGGAGGTACGATAGAATTGACTTATCAGAAATTCATATTGAAGCTAACATGGGAGCTGTTCAACTTAAAGGCAATTTAAAACTTAGGAATAACGATGAAGTTTATGGCAATGGTTTTAAGGCAAACATTACTGGAACCTTTGGTACTTTTGGGCCTATAAGTTGTAAAGCCATTTTTGGGAAAAAGGAGTTCCGATATTGGTATGTTGATGCCGC
>NZ_PGUB01000206.1:0-2785 GCF_002924285.1 Aquimarina sp. I32.4
ATGGGGCGCAGGATTACACAAACTGCAAATTATACTAACTAATAATAAATTACTCCTGTCTCTTTGCTCCCTTTTGCTAGTGGTACAATACCACTTCACTGCACTGATATAGATAAGGGGTTACCTGCCTTGATAGATTCTATACACAATTTTGACTGCTTGATCATCTCTGCTACCTCTATGGCTGTACTGCCATTGGTATATTTTTCTGCTATCCAGATGCGTAGCAACAGGGCATACCCACCATGTTTTTGTACACAGGTATCAAATAGTTGGGGGTTAATCAACAAATAGTTGAATACCGTGGCTTCAAATACGCTGAAACGATCTGGTACAATAGGGGCTGTTTTCATACTCTTTGGGGGTTAATCTATTATTCATTTCTTATGAGTCTAGCAATACAGACAAAGACGACAGGTACTTATATAAGGTGACCAGCAATTGTTTTCTGGCTAAAGACGACATCTACTATCACCCCAAGTGATAAGTACCCTTGTTTTTGATTTGATATATCGCATGTATGCACTTTGTTTTATATCATAGTATTACTTATGGGTCTGTTTTACCCTACTGTAGGTAAATTCTTTTTATTCATAATAATTGCTATTTTATATAATTGGTTGGGCTTACTTATTTCTAGTGATACCAACTGATTATTCTATTTTTTTGAGCTCTATTTCTAAAAAGGTTATCAAGTCATTACTAGTTTTTATTTTACTCTTTTGATTGATGATTGCCATTTTTATCATGTCTTTGAGAATTAATTTATCGGGTGCTTTTTTTCTTCTATCTCTTATATTGATGATCGTATTATAGTGTACTTTGTATTTATCAGCTATATGTTGTGCTTGCAATGTGGTCAGGGATTTTTTTAATAATCCTGATAAAAATGCACTTATAGGTTGATGATCGTTTATTGCCATGTCTACTAGATTGTTTTTTTGCCTACAAAGTGATACTCGCTTTTATAGATATGACCAATAAGAAACAAAGCATAAATTGTTGATACTGTTTTCATATATTTGTTTATTGGTTTCGATAATACAAATATAGTCTAAATTTAGACCAAAACAACATAAAATGGATAAAATTTTGTCTGACATTAAACAAAGAGTGCTTGTTTATCTTGAAAAGCAGGGTATCAAGAAGTCTATTTTCTTTAAAGAAACTGGAATATCTCCTTCTAATTTTAAAGGAGCTGGAGTTAAAAGTGAGTTAGGAGGAGACAAAATTGTCAAAATATTAACCATCTATAAAGACATTAATCCAGAATGGCTATTAACAGGTAAAGGTGATATTATGAGAACCAATGTAATCAACAAAAACATTACGGATCTATTGCAACAAGAAGATATCAATGTACTTATAAAATACCTTTTGGATAATAACACAGAATTAATGCAAAATCAACTTTTTAGAAAATACATTGAGGGCAATATAAGATTATTGCAATTAGAAGAAGAAAAGGTTAGTTACGAAAAAGAGATGCAAAAACTAAAAGAAATTATCCTCAAAAAAAGTAAATAATACAAATTAGTGTTTTTGAGTTTCATTGATAATAATATGATATAATGAATTAATTTCACTTTCTGTATAGTGGTCTTCACTTTCCTCCAGAATCTCTCTTAATACTCGTATTTCCATATTTTTACGTTTGTACTTTTTATATTGATTAGTAACTTTTTTTTCAACTTTTTCAAGCTCTTTTTTTAGATCAGATTCAAAGAGTTTTTTTTGCTCATTATTAAGGTACTGACGCCTTTTAAACAAGGTTATTATTTTTTTTATCATAATATCTTTTTTCAAGCTTTCTTATACACCTTTGATTACATCTTTTAAATCTTCCTGAAAATTATCTATATCTTCATCTAGATCATCTTTGGCAATAAGCCCAACCTTTTCGGCATATTTTGCTTTTAATACAACTCTAGGGTAATGTATAACACGTAATCGCTCTAGAAAAGAAAGTTGTTTATAGATAATGTCATCTTTATATGTATAATACTTAACTAAAAAATAGGTAAATGCACTACATAATATAGCACAGGCCAATAGAACAATTATATATTTATTTTGTGCAAAATCTTTTTGAGTAAGAAAAACTAAATGAATAAACCAAAACATTGAAACTAAAATACCTGTAAAGGATACGAAGTGAAATTTATATGTACTACCTCTGGAGAAATCATCATGTAAAGATTTACAACTAAAAAAGAATAATGCAGTAACTAACCCGAAGACAAATATCCAAAAATGAAAACTACTTCGCCCTCTAAATGAATATTCTTTATTTATTTGTCCTAACTCAGCATTTATCTCATTTATTTCTTTTTTAGATTTCTTATTTAGTTTTTTAGCGAGGGTATAGTATTCATCTATGCTGGTTCTTCTATTTTTTAAATCTTCTAAATACTTGACTCTAGTATTATCTCGGTTAGCGATGGCCTCATCATATTTTTTATTGTTTAGAGGCACTTTGTCTGATTTATTGTCAAAAAAAACATGAAATAAAGAAAGGGTAACTAGCAGAAATGCTAGCCCCCCTTTTATAAATGGTAATATCTTATTTTTAATTTTCCCTTCTGTCTCCAGGGTCGATTGCGCCATCTTCTCCTGGTTCAATGAGTTGTATTTCTGTCTCATAAGTTTCATTTTTTAATTCATTCTTTTCGCAACTACTTATTGTGATAAATAAGAATAGAATTCCTAATAAAATAATAAGGTTCTTCATTTGTCAGTGTATTTTATGGTTTGTTACCCTAAAACACCACTAAATAAGGGATTT
>NZ_PGUB01000207.1:0-2740 GCF_002924285.1 Aquimarina sp. I32.4
CACACCTGCTAACCTCTTGGATTAGATTCTCCTAAACGCTCAATACCATAACTATTCATTACAGCACCTTTAGGGGGTTTGAAGCCATCGCCTATACAACGACTTCGATGGACCTACCATCATCTTATTTACAGCATTCAATCAGTTTATTGCCGTGATTGATTCTTGGCACACTAAGAATAGTAGCGGATTAAAATGTACTAACTATTCCGTTTAATAAAGACCTTCTTTATATTTAGCTACTTTAGTTTAAGCGATAAAACCGCTATTATTTTTATACATTGTTAGCTGGCGTATTTTCTTTTCCGTTTTTTGATTCAATCTCTATCAATTCTTTGTCAAAATCAGTCAAAATTTTTGGTTCATCAATTGGATTTCCTGATTCTATCTCTCTGTGTACAGTTTCTTTTACTTTTTTAGATGCACTTTTTACATTTAGAGAAGTAGTGTCTAAATCTTTATAAATAATGCTTATTAAAACAAATTTGCAAATTGTTTTGATGTTGTCGTACTCATCAATATCTTCTGTAAGTGTTGTTACAGAGTGATTAACATAAACATTATTTGGTTCTGATAAAAAATCATTTATGGTTTTTTCAATAGTTTTAGATATTGTAAACTTACCATCATCACTAACTTTAACTTTAAAAATTTTATGTTTAGTTATTGGCATATTTTTCAATTTTTAAAAAGTTAGTTTTTATTTTATCACAAAGCTTAAAAACGTTTAATAAACACAAATTTTGTTCTTTTTCTGGCATTAAATCTACAATGTCTAACAAATGTCTAATTACGTCTTGCTTAGTAATATTTGATTTACTGTGCTCAGGTAGAAATGATTTAAAATGAGTTGAAATTGTATCAATAATTGGTGTTTCAATTTCTTTAGTTAATTCAAAGTCAACAAATTCTTTTTCAAAAACTTCTAAAGATTTTAATGAATTGCAATAATTATTATATGCCTCAACATATTTTTCTTGAGGGAACAAATCTTCAAATGTTCTAGTTTTTTTATCGCTAAAAACTGAATTAATTTCAATTTCTTCCCAATTATCTTCTTTAATATTATTTTTATATGCCTTTACCTTTTTTACGTCAATAGCCTCTTTATCACTATCGAGAAGAGTAATTCCAGAAAGCTTTAAGTTGTTTTTTCCTAGATAGTTAATTGCTTGGGGAATATTATTAACACCATCAGCATTGTATATATTCATCCATTCTAAATCTCTATATTTTTCAAATTGGAATAAACGATGAAAAGCTAATTTTTCGGTATTTCCTTCGACAACTAAATTAATATCTCCAATCAAGAAACTATCATTTAACATTATGCCAAGTTCTCTTCTAAGAACTTGATATTTGTTTAGAAAAGGTTTTTTGTTAATTTTTGTTCCATCTTTAGAAGACTTATTTACAAATATTAATGAATCAACACAGTTTCTAACTGCTAAAAATGGGTTATGTGTAGTATATAAAATCTGAGAATTCTCTGAAATGTCATCAAATGATTTTAGTAAGTCTTTTGCTCCTTTTGGATGTAGACTATTACCAGGCTCGTCTAACAAAATAATACTATTCTTACTGCCACTGACGTGTTTTGTGTAAAGTTTATTTACTAAAAATGAAAAATAGTATTGAAAACCAGGACTTCGCTCATTAATAGAAAAGCTTTTGTTTGAATTATCCCTAATAATAAGATTAAGCTTATCTCCAAGAGCAGGAACAATTTTAATATTAATACTTTGGTCTTGTTTATAATGTTTTTTGAATATTTGGTTTAGTTTAATTTCAATATCTGATAAGTATGTGGTTACGAAATTAATATCATCATTGTTTAAATCATCAAAGTCTTTACAACCGCCAATAACCAGTAGTTTTCTAAAAGTTTCAAATTTTCTATCTGTTCCTAATAATTCTTTTATTGATGATGGTTCAATAAGTAAGTCTTCATTTTCAAAATATTCAATGTCAGGATATATTTCTTGGAAGAATAAATCATAAAACTTAGCTAAATCACTGATTTTATCCGAAATTTTAATTCCAAATTTCCCTTTAGATAAAATGCTTAAGGATAGATTAGAAAGTCCATTTCCCCATCGTTTGACTTGTAGTAAACACTCGTCTGATTGTTTACCTATTGTTGCTAAATCTTCTTTTGAAATATACTCACTTAATAACTTATATAATTTGGCATAAATGCTTTTTCTTAATTGAAATGTACCAATTACTAAGGGAAGTCCTTTTGGGTATCTTTCAGAACTCTTGTTTAATAGAGAAGTATTTAATTCTGTTTCTAGAATATTTAAATAACTAATAGCTGAAATCAGGCTTGATTTCCCACTTTCATTTTTTCCAACTAAGCAAAGTTGATTCGAGTTTATTTCTAACTTTTCATATGAAATCGATTTGAAATCATAAATTTCTACAGATTTTAATTTCATTTCAAAAAATATGTTAGTCTGATAATACACACAGCTTGATTATTCCCAACGGAATCAACTCTTAAGTCCTCAGAGTCAATTTTAGCAATACGGTCGTTATTGTTTTCTAAAAAAGTATCTCTTTGGTTAATTATTTGGTCAATTGTATTATCAGTTGTATTGTATGAGCACATTTTTTTAAAATATGTTGTTTTCTTCATTATATGGTTTTTATATGACAGCGTAGAGTAGAGCCTGACAGCTCTGTTAAATTTCTCACTAAATTAGTAAAATTTACGAGACTGTCAGCGCCCCCTTCA
>NZ_PGUB01000208.1:0-2637 GCF_002924285.1 Aquimarina sp. I32.4
AAAATTGTGTGAAGATATAACGTTAATAGAAGCTTACAGAAGAGTCAAGAGCAACTATTCTAAGGGAGTAGGCGTAGATGGGCAGAGTTTTGAAGATATCGAAAAGCAAGGCTTAAAAACCTTTTTAGAACATATTCAACAGGATTTAGTCCAAGGGATCTACAAGAGTAAAGCAGTCAAGCAAGTACTGATCCCGAAAGAAAAGAAAGGAGACTTTAGGAAACTAGGCATACCAACAATTCGAGATCGTTTTGTACAGATGGCTGTCAAGCTGTTAATCGAACCTCTATGGGAATCAGAATTTTGTAATACTTCTTACGGATTTCGCCCAAAACGAGGCGCAAAACAAGCGATAAAACAAGTAAAACAAAACATTTATGATAGACACCAATTTGTCTATGATGCGGATTTATCAAAATACTTTGATACGATTCCTCACAATAAATTATTTGTCTTACTAAAGAAAAGGTTGGTAGATAAAGGAATCCTAAGTTTGATACATCAATGGCTTACAGCTCCAGTGCGGTTGCCCAATGGAAAGCTATTAGCAAGTACAGCAGGAAGTCCGCAAGGTGGGGTTATATCACCATTACTATCAAACATCTATCTCCATGCGTTTGATGAAATTGTAAATCATCCAAACGGAAATTTTGCAAAAGCAAACATCCGTATGGTACGTTATGCAGATGATTTTCTGTTAATGGGTAAGTGGTATTTTAGTAAAGAAATACTACAGTACATTGACAGGATAATGGGAAACATGGGATTAACACTAAATAAAGAGAAGACCAAACTATTGCACAGTTGCAAAAGTAGTCTCTTCTTTTTAGGGTTTGAGTTCAGGAATATAAAATCCAAATTTGGATGGAATACAAAGAACTATACCAATGTACGTCCTAGTATGAAATCACGCTCCAAGTTGTTTACGCAGTTGCGAGAACTCTTGTCAAAGCGCAGACATTGGAGAATCGAATGGATAGTATGGAAAGTCAACGAGTTATTAATAGGTTGGCTTAATTATTTTTCGATAAGTAAAGTGACTCATATTTGGGAAACCATAAAAATCATCAAGAAGCATTTGGACTATAAACTATTTAAATGGATGAAAAGTAAAGGCAGAAAGGCACATCGGAAGCTACGCCAGCGACCCTATGAAAATTTAGTTCGCTTTTATGGCTTACTAGACATAGAAAAGTATGCACGTCTTAAAACCCATGCGAAAGCTCAATGAAGAATTCTATCGGTAAGCCGTGTGAGGGAAAACTTCAAGCACGGTTTGATGAAGGGGGCGCTGACAGTCTCGTAAATTTTACTAATTTAGTGAGAAATTTAACAGAGCTGTCAGGCTCTACTCTACTGCTCCTTTTTTCTAAGATGACAAAGTAGGATTATTGCAGAGATTAGTTTGCCATCTTTTGTATTGGCCAGTATGCCAAAAGGTTTTATGTTTTCTGTAAATAAAGCGATCTTTGATTTTAGTGATCAGCGTATCTCCCATGATAATTTTCCAAAACATTATTATGATAACGATTTATTATTTCCAAGTATAGAAAATTGGAGAGGCTTTTATATAGAATCCTTAAAAGTAGGTTTACCCGAGGCTTTTCATACAGAAGAAAGTATTGCGAAAAAACAACGTGTATCCTTTGAAGCCCACCATATGATTATAGATAACTATGGAGTATCTGGTCATTTTGAAGTAAATAATATTATCCCTCTGTCAAAAGGTAGAACCAACAAAAATAAAGCTTGGGCTATGTCTGTAGATCAATTAGGAATATCATTGGCTGCCAATAGATTCACGGGTGCTAATTTTGACGGACGTATCTTACTACCGATTTCTGATGACTTACAGAAAAAAGTAACTGATGCTAAAAAAGATAAACCCAAAGGTTTAGTGTATTCAGGATTAATTTCTGAAGAAGAATTTATGTTACGATTGTCTTCTCTAAAGGACATAAAATTTAACATCTGGAAAGCCAAAGCCAAGTTGGCTCCTAACTCTTCTATAGAATTAAAAGTGGAAGATGGTAATTTCCGCCCCAAAGCTATTTTACACGGAGAGATGACCATTTCTTCAGACATTAATGAAAAGGAAACAGCTTCATCACTTCCAGAAGATATTAATGGGGAAGAAGAAAAAGAAAAGGCTATAGCTTTTAAAGGAATAACATTTCAGGGTTTGGTATTACAAACCGAATCTCCTGTGTTTCAAGTTGGATATTTTGGATATAAAGGAGAAGTGAAAGTTGCTAATTTCCCAGTTTCTATAGGTGATATTGCACTGAGTTCAAATGACCAAGGAGCAGCAATAAATTTTGACTTGATGATCAATCTAATGGGCAAAGAAAGTAAAGGTTTTGCTGCAAAAACTAGGTTGGGTATTTTTTGCAAGTTCAAGGAAGAAAACCATAAGCAACGATGGGAATATGATAAAATTGATTTATCAGAAATCCATATTGAAGCTAACATGGGAGCTGTTCAACTTAAAGGTAATTTAAAACTTAGGAATAACGATGAAGTTTATGGCAATGGTTTTGAAGCAAACATTACTGGAACTTTTGGTACTTTTGGGCCTATAAGTTGTAAAGCCATTTTTGGGAAAAAGGAGTTCCGATATTGGTATGTTGATGCCGC
>NZ_PGUB01000209.1:0-2585 GCF_002924285.1 Aquimarina sp. I32.4
GACTTTTTTTATATACATATGCTTAAGATTTTTGTCGAGTCATCAAGTTAAGGTATTTTTGTAAGTAGCTAAAAAAAAGCTCCCGAGGCAACGAGGATTAGTTCAACACTTACCCTAAATATCGCAACTAAACGCAGAATAAAGACACAGGAAAAATGAGAATAGCATCCATAGATATTTTAAGAGCCCTAACCATGGTATTAATGATTTGGGTAAATGAATTTTGGTCACTTATCAATATCCCAAAATGGCTTAAACATGCATCTGCAAGTGAAGACTATATGGGGTTCTCTGATATCATATTTCCTTTGTTTTTATTTATTGTAGGTCTTAGTATACCATATGCTATCCAACACAGACTTGCAAAAAAAGAAAGTCGCCTGCTGATTGCTAAACATATCGTGATACGATCAATATCGCTATTACTTATTGGTGTTTTTATGGTAAATTATGAAAGTGCTTACCATGAGAGTATATTTCTTGGAAAATATGTATGGTGCATCCTTATGGCTACGGCTGTAGTACTTATCTGGATGAATTGGAAAAGAAGTCCTGTTCCCCAAAAATGGCATATTTATTTTCAAATTACTGGCTTTCTTATTCTTATTTTTCTTGCTGTTATATACAAAGGAGGCTCTCAAGGAGAAAACTGGATGGAAACACATTGGTGGGGTATTTTGGGACTGATAGGTTGGGCTTATATAATTAATGCATTAATATATCTCTACAGTAAAAATAGTATCTCTGTAATGGTTATAGCATGGATTCTTTTTAATGTTCTATCCGTGCTAAATCAAACACATGATGGCATATTCAGAAATGATGTTACTCGCATTTTTTCTACACTCTATTCAGGAACCATTCCTGCATTTACTACCGCAGGAGTAGTAGCAACCTTGACATTTAAAAAGCTCTCAAAAGATAACATTAAGTGGTGCTATGTACTTCTTATATCATTGGGAGTTGCAAATATTGCTTATGGCTTACTAACCAGATCCTATTGGGGTATTTCAAAAATACAAGGAACTCCTTCTTGGTTAGCTATATGTACTGGAATTGGCTTTTTTATGTTTGTTTTATTATACTACATTGCCGATGTAAAAAAACAAACAGGCTGGGCAACAGTAATTGGAGCTGCTGGTACAGCAACATTAACTTGTTATATGATTCCTTATTTTTTATATCCTCTTTATAATATTACTGGCCTTAAATTACCTGATTTCTTAAATACTTCTATAATAGGATTACTTGTTTCTTTTGGGTTTGCCCTTCTAGTAGTATTTTTTACAGGTTGGTTAGAAAGAAAAGGGTATAAATTAAAGTTATAATCTAGGTACTAATTTTAATCCTTCTTTTTGAATAGATCTAGGCGTGAAAATTTGAGGATTAATCTCAATATATTTTCTGTCTGCATTTTTGAAATAAATCCCACCCCTTACTCCTTGTAAAAAAGCAAGTTTCTGTTTTTTACTCAAATTTGATAGTGTAAAATAAACAATATGCTCCCCTTCTTTTCCTGTTATTTTCACATAGGCATCTCCTAATTTGATATTGTTTGTTGCTTCAAAAGAAGTAATAAAATTATCTAATTTCTCTTTTACTTTCCATTTTGGGTCTATTGGACAACACATTGAACCATATGATTCAGTATAATAGAATATTATAGTGTCATCAGTTTTCAAACCTTTTACTCTTGAATTAAAAACCATTTTTGGCTGATTCCCTGATATTTGAACGCTATCAACTTTTGATATATTTTTAAGGTATTTTCTTTGATAGAATATGTTCGTAGTAGCTGGCTCAATACAACCTCCCATTCGTTGAGCTTCTTCTACAACTTTTTCATAAAATTTCCAATCTGGGGTTATTAATATGATTGGCTTATCTTTAAATAATTTATTTATAAAAAAAGATTTTGAAAGTCTGGAATTATTAAAAATAATAGGAGTTTTTTTAAAATCAAAATCCATAATAACATCTATCAGGTAATCGTTATTGTCTTGTACAATATCTTCCTTTTGGATTAATACAACATTGGTGAAAATCGTATCATTTATGCTTTGTGCAATGGAATAATTGATTGTTAGTATTAGCGTTAAAAAAAACACACTTTTTCTAATTTTCATTTTCTGATTATTGAACTGATTTAAACTTTTTCTAGTTCTTTTTTTTAAATTTTTTAATCGCTATGACAATGAATGACAGGTAATTGAAACCTATCCAACTAGTTACGGTAGTATCATACCTATTGAGCAGTGACCTATAGCTATCCATCCAAGCATTGGTTCTCTCTATAGCATATCTTTCATTGTAAAGTTCTTGGTCGAAATATTCATCTCTGTCTAGGTCTCCATTACGTTTATTGAAACATACATTTGCATTAATATCCTTTTTATCACATGAGTTTCTAAAGTTCTTGGCGTCAAAGCCTGCATCTGCATTGAGAAATAACCCCTCTATAGAAATATTAGCGTCTTCCAATGTTGATGTTACTACCTCGAATTGAAGCTCAATATCATAGAGATCATTATGATTACCTGCTAAAGGTTCTGACAGGGCAAGAGGCAATCCCTGTCTATCACTTA
>NZ_PGUB01000210.1:0-2581 GCF_002924285.1 Aquimarina sp. I32.4
CCATCATTATCAGGATCAACATCGGTAGCATCATCTGGATCATCGGAATCATCGGTTACCGCTGCTCCTCCTAGTGGATTCAAGGCACTCGCAACTGCTGTATTACTAAAACTTCCTGCTGTAATATCGCCTGCTGTTATTACATAACTTGCTGTATACGTGCTGTTATCTATAGCTCCTGCTACTAAATCAATCGTAGTGGCTGGAGTAACCGTTACTAAAGCATCGGTAACACTAATACCTGTTAAGTCTATATTTCCTGTATTGGTCACTACAAAAGCATAATTGATTGTATCTCCTGCATCGATAATACCGTTTCCATTTGTATCAACATAGGTATCAGTCTTGGTGATATCCAATAGTGGCTGACGTAAATCACTTACTGTTGGATCATCAGGACTACCATCATTATCAGGATCAACATCGGTAGCATTATCGGGATCATCGGAATTATCTGTTACTGGTGGGCCTAATGGATCTAGTGGATTCAAGGCACTCGCAACTGCTGTATTACTAAAACTTCCTGCGGTAATATCACTTGCTGTTATTATATAACTCGCTGTATACGTGCTATTATCTATAGCACCTGCTACTAAATCAATCGTAGTGGCTGGACTTACCGTTACCAATGCATCGGTGACACTGATACCTGTTAAGTCTATATTTCCTCTATTGGTCACTACAAAAGCATAATTGATTGTATCTCCTGCATCGATAATACCATTTCCATTCGTATCAACATACGTATCAGTCTTAGTGATATCTAATAGCGGCTGACGTAAATCACTTACTGTTGGATCATCGGGACTACCATCATTATCAGGATCAACATCCGTAGCATCATCTGGATCATCGGAATCATCGGTTACCGCTGCTCCTCCTAGTGGGTTCGCTGCACTCGCAACTGCTGTATTACTAAAACTTCCTGCGGTAATATCACCTGCTGTTATTATATAACTCGCAGTATACGTGCTGTTATCTATAGCTCCTGCTACTAAATCAATCGTAGTCGCTGGAGTAACCGTTACTAAAGCATCGGTGACACTGATGCTTGTTAAATCTATATTTCCTGTATTGGTCACTACAAAAGCATAATTGATTGTATCTCCTGCATCGATAATACCGTTTCCATTTGTATCAACATAGGTATCAGTCTTGGTGATATCTAATAGTGGCTGACGTAAATCACTTACTGTTGGATCATCAGGACTACCATCATTATCAGGATCAACATCGGTAGCATTATCGGGATCATCAGAA
Organism: Aquimarina sp. I32.4; assembly: GCF_002924285.1. NCBI lineage: Bacteria > Pseudomonadati > Bacteroidota > Flavobacteriia > Flavobacteriales > Flavobacteriaceae > Aquimarina > Aquimarina sp. I32.4. The sequence continues at coordinate 1,261 of NZ_PGUB01000210.1, forward strand.
TTATCTGTAATTGGAGGACCTAATGGATCTAATGGATTCAAAGCACTCGCAACTGCTGTATTACTAAAACTACCTGCAGTAATATCACTTGCTGTTATTATATAACTCGCTGTATACGTGCTATTATCTATAGCACCTGCTACTAAATCAATCGTAGTGGCTGGACTTACCGTTACCAATGCATCGGTGACACTGATACCTGTTAAGTCTATATTTCCTCTATTGGTCACTACAAAAGCATAATTGATTGTATCTCCTGCATCGATAATACCATTTCCATTCGTATCAACATACGCATCAGTCTTGGTAATATCTAATAGTGGTTGACGTAAATCACTTACTGTTGGATCATCGGGACTACCATCATTATTAGGATCAACATCCGTAGCATCATCTGGATCATCGGAATCATCGGTTACCGCTGCTCCTCCTAGTGGATTCAAGGCACTCGCAACTGCTGTATTACTAAAACTTCCTGCGGTAATATCACCTGCTGTTATTACATAACTTGCTGTATACGTGCTGTTATCTATAGCTCCTGCTACTAAATCAATCGTAGTAGCTGGAGTAACCGTTACTAAAGCATCGGTAACACTGATGCTTGTTAAATCTATATTTCCTCTATTGGTCACTACAAAAACATAGTTGATTGTATCTCCTGCATCGATAATACCGTTTCCATTCGTATCAACATACGTATCAGTCTTAGTGATATCTAATAGCGGCTGACGTAAATCACTTACTGTTGGATCATCGGGACTACCATCATTATCAGGATCAACATCGGTAGTATCATCTGGATCATCAGAATTATCGGTAATTGGAGGACCTAATGGATCTAATGGATTCAAAGCACTCACAACTGCAGTATTACTAAAACTTCCTGCTGTAATATCGCCTGCTGTTATTATATAACTTGCTGTATACGTGCTGTTATCTATAGCTCCTGCTACTAAATCAATCGTAGTGGCTGGACTTACCGTTACCAATGCATCGGTGACACTGATACCTGTTAAGTCTATATTTCCTCTATTGGTCACTACAAAAGCATAATTGATTGTATCTCCTGCATCGATAATACCGTTTCCATTCGTATCAACATACGTATCAGTCTTAGTGATATCTAATAGCGGCTGACGTAAATCACTTACTGTTGGATCATCGGGACTACCATCATTATCAGGATCAACATCGGTAGCATCATCTGGATCATCGGAATCATCGGTTACCGCTGCTCCTCCTAGTGGATTCAAGGCACTCGCAACTGCTGTATTACTAAAACTTCCTGCTGTAATATCGCCTGCTGTTATTATATAACTCG
>NZ_PGUB01000211.1:0-2566 GCF_002924285.1 Aquimarina sp. I32.4
CCTACTTATCCGATCTAATAGCCTCAATATGCAGTTCGTGTACCTCAGTACCGAGTTTTGTAGTCTCGCTTCCTTCACTGCATATCTCACGATAAACCAGCTTGCGACTTACTAATGGTTCAAGGCGTAACCCCTGCCCATAAGGGACTTGCACCCTCTAGATTAATTATTTATCTTCGATAAATAATAGATGCCCATGCTGGGCACACACAATGTGTATAATTCATTGCTAGTTATAGCTTGCTTACGAAAGTCCTCGCGGACTTTCTATCTGTGATTTATTTGCTAACTTTAATGCTTAAACACGCAACGAAATCATACACTAGACCGTTGTACAACATTAGAATACAGTTCTCGATACAAACTTATACATAAGAAAAATATATGCAAATGGACATTACAAACATTAAGAAAACTAAATTTTAATTAATGAATTTAATTTTAGACTTCTTTTTAGTGAGTGGCATCGTAATTATTGCAATAGTTTTATTAAGACTACTAAGAATAAAACAGAAAGAATTGCCTCAAAAAATATTAATTGTATTTTTTTTACTTCTATTTTTTGTTTCTATCTATTTTTATGCTTTGTTACATAATATTATTTGGCTAATAAGACTCTGCTTTCTACCAAATGATATTACGGTAATTACTTTAGGTCCTTTATTATTTCTCTATGTAAAATCGCTATTCTTAAAAGAAGATAGTTTAGTGAAAAACACTTTAGTACATTTTATTCCTACTTTCTTATTTGCTTTTGGCATTACAATTCCAACAATATTGTTCAATAATTTTAAGATAGATGAACTGGCTTACACACATACAAATTTTATACGTAGCATAATAAGAATTGAAAATTTATACTTTATTCTATACTTAATTATTTCACTACGATTGTTATCAAAATATCGAAAATTGACTAAATATAAATATTCGAACCTAAAAAAATACGATTTTAATTGGATAAAGATTATGCTTTTATCTGCATTAGGTATTATAAGTATTGATATAGGACTTAAAATATATGAATCTTTTTTTGGTGATTTTCAATGGAATGTCGACAATGTTTCTGTATTAGCTATGATTGTTCTAGTTTCATATTTGGCGTATTACGGTGTAAACCAATCTAAAGTATTATTACCATCCTTTTTATTAGATAATGAAGTTGATGAACCTGAAATTAATAAGAAAAAAAAGAATATATTATCTTCTGATAAAAAAGAAGAATTTGAAAACCTGAAAAACAAACTTGAACTTATTATAAAAACTGAACAGCCGTATTTGAATGAAGATTTGACATTAGGAAAATTAGCTGAACAACTTTCTACAACAGACAAAAAACTTTCTACAATGTTAAATCAATACTTGAACACTACATTTTATGACTTAATAAATAAGTATCGTGTAGAAGCTGTAAAAGACAAGATAAACTTAGATAGTCATAAAAATTATAACCTATTTGGAATTGCCTCCGAATGCGGTTTTAAATCAAGAACCAGTTTCAATAGAATTTTCAAAAAAGAAACTGGACTCTCTCCTTCTGACTTCAAAAAAAGTATTTCTTAAAGTCGTTCTATGTTTTTTTAACATATAATAACATACCAACGCTTCTATTGGTCAACCTAAATCATTATAAATTTATTGATTTGCAGTTAAATTTATAAACTATAATAAAATGAAAAAAAAGGTATTGACATTATTATTTTGTGGACTTGCATTAATTGTAAAATCACAAAACACATCTGAAAAATCACAAAAACAGAGTGTAGAAAAATCAATCTTCGGAATTCAAACAGGATTTGCTGGATTATGGATTAATAACGAACTAAAACTATCAAATCAAATTGCGCTACGAACTGAATTAGGTTTTGATGCTTATGATAATGATGATTTCTATTCTGATGCTGGTTTTCTCCTGACTACCGTTATTACATTAGAACCTCGTTGGTATTATAATCTCGATAAACGCGCAAGTAAATCAAAACGAATAGACAATAATAGTGGGAATTTCTTTTCTCTTAAAACAAGTTTTCGTTCAGACGATTTACTTCTCGACTTTGGAGATGATAAAGACGCACAAATAGTAGATAACTTATCAATAATTCCAACTTGGGGAATTAGAAGAAACTTAGGAAAACATTTTAATTATGAAACGGGTATTGGAGTTGGTTATATTCATTATTTTTCTAAAAATGCCGGATTTACAAAAAACAAAGGAGAAACTGCAATAAATTTACACTTACGTATTGGCTATCAGTTTTAGCAATAAAAACGTTGTACAATAACTAAGCATATGGCGTGCCGATAGGCTAGCGCTATATGATCTGTTGACTGATCTGGGATTTGGTGATAAGGGGGAATTCGAGAGGTTTGCTATACCCTTAACAAGAAAGAAAATCGTTAGGATGTCACTTTAGCATTTTTTTATGGTAGCAGATTACCTCAAAAAACGATATTTCAAAGTAGTTTTCATGCTTTTTATGAGGATTTGGTTGGTTTTTGGTCTTTTTCCTTCATTTTGGGCAATGGTATAGTAGGGTTCTTTTTAGAACCTGTTTTAAGTATTGTA
>NZ_PGUB01000212.1:0-2514 GCF_002924285.1 Aquimarina sp. I32.4
TAGAAAGGTTTAATAATAAGAGAAAATATAGTGTTATGTGTTTCATAAATCATTAAGAATAATAGGTTCTTATATCACATCTCATTATCAAAGTACTATAACCAACAAAGTCTATTACAAAGAGTCTTATCAATTACTTTTCAGATATTAATTCTCCATTTTCATATTCCTCTTTAATAATCATATCTGTATCAGTATATTTAGTTATCCAAATTCCATTTTTTTTGCCTTTTTTATACTGTCCTGAAACTTCAATATTCAAATCGTTATCTGTACTTTTAAAAGAGCCAGATTTAATACCGTTTTTGTATGATACTATCTTAAACTCACTACTTTCATTTTCTTTCCAAATACCATTCTTTTTGCCTTTTTCATAATACCCTTCTTTAGAAAATGTATGATTGTCTGTATTCATATAATATCCATCAAGAACATCGTTTTTATAATTAGCTATAAAACTCAATTTTAAACCTGCAAAAAGGTTATGATAAGTTATCTCATTCCCCAACCTTTTTGCCTTTATTATATCGTTTTATTTCAACCCATTTAATTTTACCTTTTTCGGTTTTAGAAATTATACTAAAATTACCTGTCATTTTTTTAGTAACACCATCCTTAATTATTTCTTCGTACTCAAAACCTCTCAACTGAATAAAGCTAGAACCCTTTAAATCTTGCGAATAAGATTTAGCATAAATAAAGAATATAGCTATAAATATGTACTTAAAATTATTATTTCCCATGATACAATTTTGCTTCTTTTTGCAAAATCAATGACTATGCGATATGCAAAAGTGGTCAAAGAAATTTACTGTAATGAAATTGTTGAAAAACTTACTGATTTTAAAAAAAACTAAAACTATCTAAGTGTATTGGCTTAGGTAGGTATGTAATTAATATTCGTAAAAATGAATTACATCTTCTTATAGATTCGTTATAACCCTTACACTGTTTATTTATTACCAAATCTCATTTCTTTTCTAAAAAAGTATTATCTAGTGCAACTCCTAATTGATTCATAAAAACTTCTGTATTCATCATGATTTACTACGTCTCCTGATTTATCAAGGGTAACTAATTTACTTCTCTTGAACTTTTTAAATGGAACTATTTTTTTTGAGTACCCTTCAAACAATGCGATAATATGACTATTAGTGTTTATCATTTTTTTGTCATACATAAAAGAAAAATTACCATCAAAATTCGAATAAGCATTTACACATACAGAGTCATTGATAACTAATTTAATTGCTGCCAAAGCTATCATTTTTCCCTTTTCATCTTTAACAACACCTCCTGTAACATCTTCTCCCATTGGTGGTGGGTAGTCATGAGGATAGTATGAATCATCTTTATCTAAATCTGGAATTTCAGATAGACTAATTTGCGCTTTACAGGAGTATAATAATAAAACTACTAAGATTAAAATATACGATCTCATACCCAGTTATAATATTCTTTAATATCCTCTTGTATTACTAGCTGTTGCCAAACTATAAGTCTTAATTAAGGTTTAATCATTTAATAAAACCCCATTATTATAAATACTTTTTTTTATTGGATACCCCTTGCGATCATAAATAAGCCATACAGAATGTTTTTTACCATGAAGATAGAAACCCTTTTCTTTTAAGATACCTGTGCTATAATAGTAATCATAATACAAACCTGTTCCTTCTTTGAAATCTGTGTAATTCTTATATTCATCAGGGTATAAAGGATGTGGATCTATTGGGTGTAATATTCTACTATTAGTATCATAAACTTGATACTTTCCATTTAAAAAACCATTTGTATAATGTAAAACCTTAACAATAATATAATGGGGGTGTATTGGGGTCTTTATTTTTTTAAACCATTTACCCTCCTTTTTACCATCGATTATTTTACCTTCTAAGTAACCATAAGCGATAGGCGGTTCTTCACAATCTGCAATAACATCTTTATCAATTTCAGAAAACTCATGTAACCATATTTTGATTTCTGCATTTACTAATCTAGAATCTTTAAATTGATATAGACCATCTTTATTTACAGTTAATTGTAGATTGTCTGTTTTATCTTTTAAATCATAGTCTTTAATATCTAGAGATAAAAATAGGACATCCTTTTCCACCTCTTCAAGAGCTACTTCTTTGATCTGAACTGTATCTTTTTGAGCAGAACAACTAGAAAGGTTTAATAATAAGAGAAAATATAGTGTTATGTGTTTCATAAATCATTAAGAATAATAGGTTCTTATATCACATCTCATTATCAAAGTACTATAACCAACAAAGTCTATTACAAAGAGTCTTATCAATTACTTTTCAGATATTAATTCTCCATTTTTATATTCCTCTTTAATAATCATATCTGTATCAGTATATTTAGTTATCCAAATTCCATTTTTTTTGCCTTTTTTATACTGTCCTGAAACTTCAATATTTAAATCTTTATCTGTACTTTTAAAAGAGCCAGATTTAATACCGTTTTTGTATGATACTATCTTAAATTCACTACTTTCATTTTCTT
>NZ_PGUB01000213.1:0-2504 GCF_002924285.1 Aquimarina sp. I32.4
TAGGAGTCCGTATCCCCAAAGGTCAAGGTAAAACCAGACTTTTGGGTATTCCAACAGTAGTAGATAGGTGTTTGCAACAAGCGGTAAGCCAACAACTAATGACAAAGTTCGAATATGATTTTGAATCGTTTAGTTATGGTTTCCGTCCAAAGAAGAACATCCATAAAGCAGTACTACAAGCACAGAGGTACATCAACGATGGATTTCAGGATATTGTAGATATTGATTTAGAAGGATTTTTTGATAAGGTAGATCACAGTATTTTACTACAATTAATTTACAACAAGGTACCATGTCCGATTACCCTTCGATTGATTCGTAAATGGCTACGATCTCCCATTGTTATAGATGGTAGGTTTTATAAACGCCGAAGAGGCATCCCTCAAGGAAGCCCACTAAGTCCATTATTATCTAATATTATGTTAGATGTTTTGGATAAGGAACTGGAAAGACAAGGTCTTCGTTATGTTCGATATGCAGATGATTTTAGTATCTATACAAAATCTAAAAGCAAAGCTAAAGAAGTTGGAAACAGGATTTATGTTTTTCTAAGAGAAAGACTTAAATTACCAATAAACAAGGCAAAAAGCGGTATACGCAGACCTGTGAATTTCGAGTTGCTAGGGCATGGATTTGTGCCGATCTACAAGAAAGGCATAAAAGGACAGTACCAGTTGGTTGTTAGTAAAAGTAGTTGGAATAAATTTAAGCGTAATCTTAAAGGTTTGACCAAGAAAACCAAGCCAATGTCATTAGTCGAGCGATTGGGTAGAATTACCAAAGTCTGTAGAGGATGGGTAAACAATTATCGTTTAACCAACAGCTATACCAAGCTGAAAAAGTTAGATGAGTGGCTACGTAATCGGTTACGGTATTGTATTTGGCATGATTGGAAAAAGGTAGAGAGAAAACGTAAGAATCTGATTCGATTAGGGATTAAACATGGACAAGCATATGCTTGGAGTCGAACCCGAATGGGAGGTTGGGCAGTAGCTCAAAGTCCTATACTAGGTACTACCATTACCATATCCAGACTCAAAAGAAAAGGATACGTTCCTATGATTGACTACTTAAATAAGGAGCAAACTTCGATTTGGTGAACCGCCTGTTACGAGACCCGTATGGCAGGTGGTGTGTGAGGTGCACTCCGCTATCTAATGATGGCGGAGCCATCTACACGATTGCCAACAGTATTTATTGTTCAGTTCAAAAGTTGATTTATTTGCCAGAACTTTATATTTTAAGGATGTCAAATTGTTGATATCCAAGTAAAATTAGAGCATAAAAAAACCTCAGACAGTATCTGAGGTTGTTTATTTTTTTTAAGTGCACCACGAATGCAAATGACTAATGGGACACTATTGAGTTGCAAATATACAACTATTTTATAAATTAATCATCATAACTATATCCTAATTTACTTTCGATGATATCTTTTATAATGTCATTTTTCGCGAATTTATTGAATAATTCAACTAATTTTTCTTCTAATTCATTCTTTCGATTGCTCGAAATATTATTCATTAAATAAAGCAATGCTTTAATTGCTGAATCTAAGCTATGGCTATAATCATTGTTGAAAGGCATTTCTGGAACACCACTTACTCCTTCGTCTATATGTAAATCAAATATCACGCCACTATGTGCACAACTATTACGAACAAAGACCAAAGTATCTAAAAAGTTTTGAAGTCTATCAGGTTTCTTAATAGCATACTGTAAAGAAATTTCTTTCCTAACATCTTGGTCGATAATATGTTCAAATACTTTCACTATTGAGCCGAATGTATAATATTCAAAAGTTTTCCAACAAGGTGCATATTTATCATCTGGATATTTAGCGTGGTGCTTACTAATTTGGATATTCTTTTTCTTAAAATTCTTATTGTAATGTGATTTTATATCTTTTAAATATTCTTCCGCCATTATTGCAGTATCTGTATACCAAATTGCATTATCATCGTAATGCATAGAAGCCCAATAAATAAGATTAGTCCTAAAGTTTAATTCTAACCTATTTATATATTTAATCAATAAATATCTTAAATCTACATCTAAATAATACAGGTCAATCACAGTTGAAAACTTAGTTCCTTGTGCAAAATTGTGGTCTGCATCAACTTCGAAAGGATGCCAGTAAAATCCTAACCGATAGTAACCAATGTCTAGTAGTATTTCTTTTATTTTGTCTTCTTCTAAGTCCAAATCCATACCTCTATCACGAAGCTTTTTCATCTGGTTTTCTACACTTGTTACTATTCCTGCCATTTATTTAAAAAGATGTAATCATTTAATTTTGTAAAAAAATCTAAAGATAAGAATTAACATATAAAGTTGTAGGTTTATTAATCAGTAACAAAAACGGTTGAAATAGAAGAGATTTAGTTCGGAATTCTCTAATGAAATGGTTCAGTTTATATTGTTGGCAACATGAATATATAGTTACCATGGTAACTATATATTTCTTATGTGAGGAGCTAATTTAGTAAATCTTTTAGATTTTT
>NZ_PGUB01000214.1:0-2390 GCF_002924285.1 Aquimarina sp. I32.4
TGATCTTTTACACCAGTAATAATAACCACTCTTACTTACTTTTAATGTTTTGCACATCTTCTCAATAGGGTATTTTATTTTGTAAGTATCTATGAAAATAAAAATATCTATCTGTTCTTGGAGAAGATGCTTACTGCCTTTTTTAAGATGTCACGTTCTAATTCTGCATCTCGCAATGCTTTCTTTAATTCTACTATTTGCTTTTGTTCTGGAGTTAAATTGGGACGACCGTTTCCTGAAAAACTACCTGTAGAATTTGAATTAAATTCTCTACACCATCTTCCTAATAATTCTTGACGAATACCCAAATCTGTACTAACATCTTTTTTACTTTTTCCTGAATTAACTAATTCAACTGCCATTATCTTAAATGACTTCTCGTATTTTCTTCTTGTTGTTTTCATAAATGCTCAAAATTATATCTTTTAAGCTTAACTTACTGTCCAAACAAATGTAGTAACTCCATTACCTTATATCTTTATCACTTACTCATACCGCTACAAAGTTGCAAACTTGGTAGAGCAGCAGACGCACGGATTGCAAATCCGCGCTATCGGAGTGTTAATACCTACTTTCTACTTCTTTTAATTTAACTTCCTTACCATTATCTATAAGCGAACTTTTAGCGTAAAAGTCTTCTCCTTTTTTATATATTCTAGCGAGTGGTTTACTTTTATCGCCTTTATATTCATCATCGTCCTCAGCCTCTATATAATAAAGCAAAACACATTCGTTTGTTCTAACTTGTCTACATTTATAATCAAACTCGCCTTCATAACCCATCATTTGAAAAACAATATATTCTTCTTCTAAATATTCTATAATATAACTTGTCTCATTAATACGATCTCCAGGGTTTATTACGTAATCAAAAGAGTAATATTTATACTCATCATCTTGTTCGTTGACCTCTAGAGTTGAAGGTTTAGATTGGTCATTTAAAGAACTGCTTATCTTTGATATTTTTAATTTTTCTTTCTCTATGACAGTAACATAAATTATATTGTCATCACTATCATAATAACCTTTCTCACGAGATACACTATAAACGTTATTTTTATCGGTATCCTCTACTTTTAGTGTTTTCAACCATTCTACAGTAGGATCTTGGGCATTTATTATGTAGTCATACCCTTTAACTTTGTTAATTTCATTAATTAAATCTTTTGTTAAATAAAATTCATAATCTATTGATTCTTCATTTAATGGGTCTTCTAAATACTTAATGTACTTTGTATAAAATTCAAGAATAAAATCTTTAGTCTCTATTCTTGCTTGGGTATTATCAATAGAATTATCATTTTTTTCTACATTAAGTACTGATGTATTATCTATTAAGACATCTTTATTGTTTTTAGTACCTCCTTTACATGATAAAAAAGAAGATATAAAGATAAATACAATTAAAAATTTAAATATTCTATTTATTCCCATCTGTATATTTTATAATTTGGCTTTGCTTTTCTGTAGGCATTCCCTGGATAAAGAGTTTTTTGAACAAAATCAGAAACCCAATTTTCGCCGTTCCACATGGCTATATGACCGTGAGGATTATTTGTAAAACTTTCGATAACTGATATATCGCCTTTTTGATAATTCCCTGCAGAGACCTCTTTGAAACCTTTATGTAATAAAAATGGGCCATAATCTTTTGCTGATCCAGGACGTTGATCTATTTTAGATACACCCCATGTCTTCATTCCTCCAGCTTGCGGAATTGTACTCATAGATCTTATCAATAACGAAATCCTAAGTCGGGAGGTTTCGTGTAGCAGAGTATTTTTATTCTTCTTCTTTTAGCTTAATTTCTTTACCATCTTCAATAAGAGGACTGGTAGCATAAAAATCATCTCCTTTTTTGTATATTTTCATTAAAGGCTTGCTTCTATCTCCTGTAAATTCATTTATTCCTGTATTCTTCTTATAATGAAGTTCCACTCCTTTTTGAGATTTTTTTTGTAAACATTCATATTCAAATGAATCATTACGAGAATCCATGTTAATAACAACAATATCATTATCAATGTATTCTATTCTGTACTTTAGAGCATCCATTGGATCATCTGGCTTTGTTCGATATTTAAAAAGATAATAAGTAAATTCATCTTCGTTTATAGAATTATTTTTGTTAAAGTCCGTAGGAATTGTGTATTGATCATAGTTTAGCCCCCAATAAGTTCGGAGTGTTCTTTTAAATTTCAAACTAATACATTTGAGATATGAAATACAAGAAATGGACTTTAGACCAGAAGTTAGAAATACTAGCTACTTCGGAAGAGATTGGTATCGTAGAAGCTTGTCGTAAGTATGGAGTTAGCACTGGCACTTTTTATAGTTGGAGAAAGAAGTTTGACCATCAGGGAGAGGCTGGTTTAAAAGTTACTTATGAC
>NZ_PGUB01000215.1:0-2344 GCF_002924285.1 Aquimarina sp. I32.4
CCAATCTAAAGATATGAAACATCTGTTTTTTACGCTTCGTTAGCTCGAGGAATTAATCGGATTCTGATGTGGGGAATTTTTGCTAACGTCAGACTGTCTCTTGTATGTAGCGTTTACTTACCGAGGGAAGTAAACGCTACATACAAATCTTTGTTATATACTTTTTATTTTTTTGATTCTATTGATTTCTTTACTAATGCTTTTAATTCCTCAATCTCTTTTTGTTGTTGAATTGTGTAAAGAGTCAATTCTTCTATTTTTTTAAGAAGATTCATATCCATTTCAGCTTGCATCACTCCATTTTGTTCAAATTCTTTTGCAGAAGGTATTTCTGGTAGGTGACTATTTTCTTTAATAAATTTTTCTACTTCTTCTATGCTTCTTAGTTTATAATCTTCTTTAAATACGTAGTCAGGAGCAGGGATATTAAGATCTATTTTTACTTCTTCTGCGTGAATGTTTCCTTTTACTGTAAGTTTCATATCTGGGCTTGTTGTTCCTATACCAACCTTACCAGAAGAATTTATAACCAATCTATCTCCCTGACCCTCATGTGAAAAATGCCAATTCCCATCATTTCCTGAATAAATACCATACTTGTTTCCAGAGGTATTTTCGAATTGTAGTCCAGAACCCCAACCAGCTCCTGATGACTTTAGTGATAAAGCTAAATCGTTTGTATTTCCTTTATTAACTTCTAATCCAGTAGAAAAAAGATTTCCGATTTTTAAGTTTGTATAATTTATGTCTGAATTCCAGAAATTAATTATCTTATTATTTCCATCATAGAATATTTTTGCATAAGAACTGTCATCATAACTACTGTCATATGCTTTCATAGTAAAATATGAATTAGTATGATTTAAAATTCCATTTACTGGATTTTGGGCATTACTTAAAAAAGTAATACTAAAGAATATAATCGACATAGTTGTTTTTTTCATTTCTATTTTGTTTACCTATTTATTATAGATGTCTCAATACTTATAAATGTTACCTAATTTTTTTTGAGTAATTGCCGAGAACGATTGATGTATGAGTCGAAATGTCCCGTTAGGGCATTATGATGTCATACATTCGTTTTATAAGCTTTTTTATTTTTTGGCTTCAAGTAATTTTTCGATTTCTGTTAGTCTATCAGATAAAGATTTTAGTTCTTCATTTTCTCTTTCTAATTTTTGAATTTTCTTTTCCTGCTGGATAGTATAAAGGGTTAGTTCCTCAATTTTTTTAAGAAGACTCATATCCATTTCGGCTTGCATTACTCCATTTTGTTCAAATTCTTTTGCTGATGGTATTTCTGGCAGATGGCTATTCTCTTTTATAAAGTTTTCTACTTCTTCTATGCTTCTTAGGTTATAATTTTCTTTAAAAACATAGTCTGGTGCAGGGACATTAAGATCTATTTTTACTTCTTCTGCGTGTATGTTTCCTTTTACGGTTAGTTTCATATCGGGATTTGTAGTTCCTATACCTACCTTACCTTGTAAAAGAGTAATAGATTTGTATTCTTTTTCACCATGATGTTCTACTATATGCTTAGAGGTACTTCCTACATGATTTAAAGAATATTGAAAACCAAGACCTATAAACTTATTCTGCCAATAACTACCTATTCGCATTTCTTCTTTCTGATTGTGATCATGCTTTACTCCAACTTCAAATTTAGAATTTGGGGTTGTCGTTCCTATACCAACCTTACCATGCAAAAGGGAAATAGATTTGTATTCTTTTTCACCATGATGTTCTACTATATGCTTAGAAGTACTTCCTACATGATTTAAAGAATATTGAAAACCAAGACCTATAAACTTATTCTGCCAATAACTACCTATTCGCATTTCTTCTTTCTGATTGTGATCATGCTTTACTCCAACTTCAAATTTAGAATTTGGGGTTGTCGTTCCTATACCAACCTTACCATGCAAAAGGGAAATAGATTTGTATTCTTTTTCGCCATGATGTTCTACTATATGCTTAGAGGTACTTCCTACATGATTTAAAGAATATTGAAAACCAAGACCTATAAACTTATTCTGCCAATAACTACCTATTCGCATTTCTTCTTTCTGATTATGATCATGCTTTACTCCAACTTCAAATTTAGAATTTGGGGTTGTCGTTCCAATTCCTACGTTGCCTGTTGTAGGAAATGTGTTTTGAGCTTTAATTCCAAAGCTTATTCCAATAAGTCCAATCAATAAAATTGTTTTTTTCATATCTATTTTGTTTATCTATTTATTATAGATGTCTCAATACTTATAAATTGGATACGCTAGAGCAAGCTGACCCCCTCCCTAGATCAGTATTAGGCACTATATATTAGCTGCCGTTCTGTCGGATA
>NZ_PGUB01000216.1:0-2282 GCF_002924285.1 Aquimarina sp. I32.4
AGTCTTTGAAATCTTCAGGAATCATCAAAAATAAAATTTAGGCTAAGATAAAACATATACAAATCATAACTAAGCCTCTTTTAATCAACAAAAAAAACATTCTTCTGTAAAGATAGAGAAAAATGAGAAAACAGAATTTCAAGAAAACCTAACTAATAATTTAAAAAATAAATTAATTGGTAAAGTTTATTCAGATATTAATGAAATTGAAGATTTTAAGGGGTATCATTCAGGTGGTGGTACTATAGGAGAGACTTTTAATGGTAAGAATTATTCTATAACAAATGTCAGAGGTAAAGGGGACAAGACTAAATATATTTTATTCGAAGAACAGAAAGAAAATCAAAAACTATTTAAAATTATTGATTTATTAGACTTGACAAAGGAAAAATTATTGGAAACTGATAATTTATATTATCATTTCTGTTTCAAAGATGGAAAACAAGATGAAGAAATAATAGCAATTGCTAAATACGAAGAAGAAGAGTTTTTAACCAAAATATTAAAAGCTTGGCGCGCTGATCGTAAGACAGAGAAAATCATTGAAATTCCAGTTAAAGGCATTAAGGTTGAGAATATGGAGTATGGTATTTAATAACAATGTCAATTTAATTTCCTCACGCTGGCCCTTGCTACCGCTAATCTGTGCTTAGTGGCGGTATGAGTAAGCAATACAATATATAAAAAACCACAGCAGTACAGTAGTGTTGTGGTTTTAAAATCTCTTTATCAATTCTCCTCAGATACAGAAACCAGTAAAGAAAGGAAATATTCAGATATGTCTACACATCCAGAAAAACCTATCTATTGGTACACTAAAAAAGATGGGACAAAAGTTCACAGTACAGCGGCTGGGTCATATCAAATTATGAAAGAAACGTGGTGGGATTATAATGGTCATGTAGTAAAAGATCATAAAAAAGCAGGTAGAAACGAAAACAGAAACTTTGTTAAAAAGTACGGGATTAAGGATTTCTCACCAAAATCTCAAGATGAATTTTGTATTGCCTTATTAATACATGGATATAAAGCAAAAAATCAACTAAACTATTTGCTAAATGGTTTTGTAACCAGGGCAATAGAAGAATGTGCATCACATACTTGGGCTAGTTTTACACCTGGAAGATATGAAAATCAAGGACCAACGAAAGGACTTACAAAGAGGTCAGAAATAAAAGATGCTATACATAACGCTAGAGTAAAACAATGGGAAGCGTATGATAAATTTCTTGCTGAAGAGTTAGCAGGACAATCAGATTTACATTTAGAACCTGGGTTTTTAAAAAAGTTTGGAATTAAAGAGCCTGAAGCGCAAGAATTGATAGAAAATAAAAAGGAAGGGCTTGATTTAAATAAAGCAATTGAAGGATTAAATAAAAGAGCAGGAGCTAATGATACAGCTGTAGGGTATTGTGCTAAATATGTTAGATGGGCATTAGAAAATGGTGGAATGAAAACATGGGGAGCAACTGAAATTGAACAAAGGCCTAATTATGCGTGTAATTATGGACCATTTTTACTTCATAAAGGATTTATAGAAGTGTCTAATGGAGATTATAAAAAAGGAGACATAGTTGTTATAGAATCTTTTTCAGGGCACAAAGCTGGTCATATACAGATGTATAATGGTAAAAACTGGGTTTCTGATTTTGTTCAGAACTATTTTTATCCTGGTAGAGCCTACAGGAAAGCAGAACCAAATTATAAAACTTACCGATGGGAATAAATACAGATTTTAAACTTTTAGTTATTTCTTTTTTTGCGTTTTTCATAATTTCATGTAAAGGCAATCAAAAAAATGATAATGGGCATTCCGACGATACTTCAATTGTAAAAAAGGAATTAAAAGACCAGTTTTCTAAAACTGATCAAATTGATTTTATAAAAAGCTTTTACACAAAGTATTTGAGAGATTTGAATGAGCATACTAATACATGTGTGTTTAGGGAATATTTATCTGAGGAATTAATTAATGTTCTCAATAAATTAGATTATAATGCAATTATTGACGCTCAAGATTATGGCAAATTTGATTTAAATACATTAAAAGTTTTAAAAACAAAAAAAATAGATATTTATAGAGTTTCATTTATCAATATGAATAAAGAAGTACTTACTGACGTTAAAATTGTTTCAAGAGGTAATTCATATATAATAACAGAGCTTACTAATGATCTGTTTTGACCCCTATAAAACAAGAGTAATCGGATCTGTAAATTAAACTCTGTCTGTTGTTTCAATTCCTTTGGGGCTAGCCCCAAAGGAATTGGTGTTTAATATCA
>NZ_PGUB01000217.1:0-2242 GCF_002924285.1 Aquimarina sp. I32.4
GTATCGTTCCGAGCAAGTACATCTTTCCTAGCTTTATAAGGAGAGCTACCTTTGCTTCAAACAATTATTAGGTTTATGACAAACACTGATACTGCATCCCAGATGCGTAAGTTAGTAAAGCAGTTTAAGGATTCTGGTCAGAGTCAGAAGGAATTTGCAGCCGCACATGGTTTGAAAAAGGGGAAATTATATTATTGGATTTGTAAATTATCAAAGCCACAACAATTGGTAACTCCTTTGGTTACTCCCCAAAAAGATTTTGTTGCTATAGAAGTTACCCCAGAGCAAGAAGGTCGCAATATTATTATCCGCTTAAAAAATGGAGTTGAGATTGAAATTCCACTATAGATGTTTGCACTAGGAACTTCCCACCGTTTTGAGTTATACAATCATCCCACTGATATGCGCAAAAGCTTTGACAGTTTGCGAGGTCTTGTGATCAATGATCTGGATCAGAATCCTGACAATGGCACTGTGTATATCTTTATCAACAAGGTCAGAAACAAGGTAAAATTATTACACTGGCAGTCAGGTGGATCTATATTGTATTATAAAAGACTAGAATCTGGCACTTTCGAGTTGCCAGAGTATGATGATCAAGTAGGAAGTCTGCGTTTGAGTTACACACAACTAATCTTACTGATTGATGGTATTACTATTACCAATCTCACCAGAAGAAAGCGATACGAGAAAGTATGATTTTCAGTTGTTTTTTTACCAGACGATTAGTATTTTGGTACCACAATGACTTACCAAGAGCTACTTGTTCAAAATGTGGATCAAAAGAACAAAATAGCTTCTTTAGAAAATCAGCTCCAGCAATTATATAAACTCATTGGCGGTTTTAAATCCGAGAGTTTTATTACCCAAGCTGTAGTGGATCAATTATCTCTTTTTGCAGAAGAAACCTCTGAAACTGCAGAAGAAACTCCACAACAAACCATTACCTATACCAGAGATAAGAAAAAACATCAGGGGCGTAATGCGTTACCTGAACATTTACCCGTTAGGGAAGTTATCATCGAACCCGAAGAAGATACTACTGGTCTGAAGAAAATTGGAGAAGAGATAAGCGAAACTCTAGAATACACTCCAGCAAGTCTTGTTAAAAGAAGAACGATCCGTCCTAAATATGCTAAGCCACAAGGTGATGGTGTACTAATAGCAGCATTACCGACACGACCGATTGACAAAGCTATTGTCGAGGCCTGTCTATTAGCACACATTCTGGTCAGTAAATACGTAGATCACTTGCCATTCTATCGTCAAATTCAGATGTTCAAAAGAGATTTTGGATGGGAACCCGCACAAAGCACTGTGAGTGATTGGATGGCAAGTTGTTGTCAATTACTAGAACCGCTATACAATACCTTAAAGCAAAAAATACTTGCATCACATTACATCCAAGCAGATGAATCACCAATCAAAGTACTCGATTCTGACAAGACTTGTGCTGAGCCAAGCCGAAGTAAAGGAAAGGCACATCAAGGATATCAATGGGTTTATCACGATCCCGTTCAAAAACTGGTACTCTTTAATTATCGTAAAGGACGCGGACAAAATGGACCTAGAGAATTGCTTGCACACTACAATGGTTATCTGCAATGCGATGGCTATACCGTGTATGATAAAATAGGAACTGATCCTGATATTACCCTTGCAGGGTGTTTAGTACATGCTAGACGTAAGTTCCATGATGCCCTAGATAGTGATAAAAAAAGAGCACAAACAGCTTTGGAGATTTTTAGAAAAATGTATCTAGAAGAAAGAGCAATCAAAGAAGAGGAGGCACCAAACGATTTTACGCAAAGAAAGTTACTAAGAGACCAGAAAATCAAACCACTACTGGTACAAATCAAAACGTGGATCGAACAGGAACAGTTTAATGTATTACCCAAAAGTCCTATTGGTAAGGCAATGACATATTTTGTCAATCAATATCCGAAATTGGAAGCAATCTTTGAAGATGGACGTATAGAACTCGACAACAATCTAATTGAAAACGCTATCCGTCCAATGGCAATTGGTAGAAAAAACTATCTGTTCTGTGGATCACACGATGCAGCCCAAAATGCTGCTATGTTATATTCCTTTTTTGGAAGTTGTAAGATGCAGAATATCAATCCAAGAGAATGGCTACAAGATACCTTACAGAAAATACCAGATCATAGCATACAAAAACTAGAAGAACTATTGCCTGGATATCAAGAAAACACTAACCTGTAGTTGCTCGGACGTTTAC
>NZ_PGUB01000218.1:0-2180 GCF_002924285.1 Aquimarina sp. I32.4
AACTCCATACTTACGACAAGCTTCTACGATACCAATCTCTTCCGAAGTAGCTAGTATTTCTAACTTCTGGTCTAAAGTCCATTTCTTGTATTTCATATCTCAAATGTATTAGTTTGAAATTTAAAAGAACACTCCGAACTTATTGGGGGCTAAACTAGTAAATTGAAAAAAGTTTAAACTACTTCTTATCAAATCATAAAAAATAAGCTTTCAACTGATTTGTTTTTTTGATCTTTGTAGAAACAAATCTTATTTTCTTTGAACTACTTTTTACTTAAAAAAACAATCTTGGCTGTTTGCATAGCCTTGTTTCATCTTACCGTATTTGCTCAAAAAGATACCACTTTCTTTACTATAGAAGAAGCTTTAGCTAACAAAAATGAGGTTTTCGTATTAGACCTTTCTTTTAAGAGTATTGAAGCTTTACCAACAACCATTACTCAATTCCCCAATCTGCATACACTAATTGCAGAGGGCAATAAAATTAGTAGTATTCCGCCATTTATAAGCCAACTCTCTACATTACAAGTTCTGGATTTGAGAGATAATAACATTACCGCCATACCCGAATCTTTTGGTAAACTGTCTGGACTAAAAAAATGTTTCCTAAATAAAAATCGAATTTCCTTTTTACCAAAATCAATTGGTAATTTGGCACAACTAGAGGTATTGAACTTAGAAGGAAATAAAGTAGTTGATATTCCTGAAACTATTGCCAATCTATCTCAACTTAAAAATTTGCACCTGGAATGGAACTTACTAACCACATTACCCAAAGCAATTTGTTCTCTACAAAATCTTGAAGCATTAATTGTTTATGAAAATAAACTAACCAAATTACCAGATTGTCTTGATCTATTAAAAAGATTAACTGTATTAAATATATATCAAAACAACCTTACTTCATTACCTGCCTCTATAGGTAATATACCTAATCTACATACGCTAAGTTTGGATCGTAATAAACTCACAGAATTTCCTGAAACACTTGGCAACCTAGAAAAACTTGTCTCTCTTAAAGCATATGGTAATTTATTGCAATCATTACCAAAATCAATAGGAAAACTACAACAATTGCAGGTATTGCACATACATCAAAATCAACTAGAGACTTTACCTAATGCAATAGGCAAATTATACCAATTAAAAGAATTGGTAGCAAGTTTTAATCAATTAACCTTATTACCTCCTGATTTTGGCACTATGAGTGCACTAGAAAACTTAAACCTATTTGATAATAAAATTACAACCCTCCCTGAATCATTCGGTAATCTAAAAAATCTTAAGATTCTAAATATTAATAAAAATCAATTAACCACATTACCAATCTCTTTTGGAGGATTATCGTACCTAGAAACATTAAAATTAAATCACAACAAAATAAAAACAATTCCAAAATCTATAGGGGACCTACATAAATTAACCGAACTATTTTTGATAGATAACAACCTATCTATCCTTCCTGAATCTATCGGTAACTTATTGTCATTACAAATTCTAAAGATTAACAAAAATAAGTTGCGTAAACTACCTAGTTCTATTTCTAGATTATCCTCTTTAAAAACAATCTCACTAAGTAAAAACAATCTTACATCATTACCTTCTTCTATAGGAAACCTAACATCACTAGAAAAACTAATTATCGACAAAAATGAATTGTATAGCTTGCCAAAATCTATAGGCAATTTATCTTCTCTCACAACTTTTTCTATAAATAGAAATAATATAGAAAGTATACCTTTTAGCTTTGCCAAATTGAGCAATCTAAAAAATCTAAACCTAACCAGAAATCAAATACTCTATTTACCAGAAACAATTAAACACTTAACAAAACTAAAGTCTCTATACATCTCAAAAAACAATCTTACTACCATACCAGAGTCTATTCAACACCTTACTAAACTAACCACTTTATACGTAACAAGGAACTATTTATCTCGCAAACAACGAGAACAGCTCTTACGCTTCCTTCCTAGGTGTAACATCTTCTCATATCCTCAAAAATAATACGACATGTATACCCTTTTATGAATGATTTTTAAATACTCACATACACCCTGGCTATTTCGGAGTGTTGAACTAATCCTCGTTGCCTCGGGAGCTTTTTTTTAGCTACTTACAAAAATACCTTAACTTGATGACTCGACAAAAATCTTAAGCATATGTATATAAAAAAAGTC
>NZ_PGUB01000219.1:0-2168 GCF_002924285.1 Aquimarina sp. I32.4
AAATTTGATATCAAACCCGAAGATCTAGACTTTTCAACATCTTGATTTTCATTAATTAAATTTGACGTTAGTCGAGATTAAGAAGATGACGACTAAAAAATACATATCAAAAATTTTGAACGGGGTTTTTATTCTGACAACCTTACTTTTTCTACTTGAGGGGCTTACTTCATTTGAGATCAAAAATCAGCCGATAAAGTCATTCACTTATCTAGGAATAATGATATTGCCTCCAATAACCCTAGCGTGGAATCTATGGACATTAAAAACAATAAAGTGGAAAATAATAGGATCTACTCTTTCAATTATTGTCTTGATGGGAATCATAATAATTGGACCGCTGAAAATCATGTTCTCTTCAAGTAGCTGGAAAACACAAACCATCTTATATCAAAATGGGCATTTACCCTTTAAAAAAGTAGAATTTCAAATGCAAGATGTTGGAGCATTAGGATACAATAAGAGAACCGTAGAAGTAATTTATTTGACTGACTTGTTTATGATAGTCAGTCCTGTAGAAAAAGACATTGACCAAAGAGTTGAATGGATAAAAGTTGACAAAGAAATAAATGAACTTGGCCTGAAATTTCCGTGAACGAAATAATAAAACGACACAACAGCATGCAAAGCATGCAGTCTGACGTTATAAACAATTCCTCAAAATCTAAGTAACAATTACAACTATTGAGACATTAATAACAAACAAGAAAATTTAATGAAAAAAAATATTTTTATTATAATATTAATAATCGGAGTTAGTTTTAATGTTAAAGCACAAGAGAAAATTCTAACGGGAAATAGTGGCAAAAGTGATTTTGTTTATAAAAACGGTAATATTGGTGTTGGAACTGATAATCCAATTTCAAAATTATATGTTAGAAATGGAGGACAGCATTTAGCATTTTTAGAAGGCAATAATACTAGTGGGTATAAGCTAAGCATAGGGGTTAATGATGATGGAGTAAATATTGCAAATAATTCTAGTGTTAGAGGGATTAATCTATTAAATGCCAAGCAAAGAATAGAATTTCTAACGGGTTCTAATACCAATAGATATAAACTAAGTATAGGAGTTAATGATGATGGGGTAAATATTGCAAATAACTCTAGTATTAGAGGGTTTAATTTTCGAAACATTAATGGAAACCTATTAAAAGTTTCACATACAGGAAACGCTGCTTTATATGGTAGATTCGAAGCAAAAGAAATAAAGGTTACCTTAACTCCAACTGCTGATTTTGTATTTGAAAAAGATTATAAATTGCCCTCTTTAGATTTTATTGCAAAATATATTAATGACAACAAACATCTTCCTGAAATTGATTCAGCTAAAGAAATGGAAAAAAATGGGGTTAACATTGGAAATTTCCAAATACAATTACTCCAAAAAATTGAGGAACTAACCCTTTATACAATCCAGCAGGAAAATGAAATTAAGCAGCAGAATTCAAAACTAGAAAAACAACAAAAAGAAATTTCAGAATTAAGATTTCTGTTTGAAAAGTTGCTTGAATCCAAAAAATAAAAATCTAAGGTAACATTTGAATATTCTAAGACACTAATTGATATAAATTAAAAAAGGAAATGAGAAAAAAAATATTTACAATCTTAATTTTTGTGGCTTTTACTCAAGCATATGCTCAATGGACTGATAATGGTGCAAATATGACAACGGGAGATAATGTTGGTATAGGAATTGGTTCAGCTATTTCTAAACTTCATGTTGTTATTCAAGAAGATGCTATTTCGTGGCCTGCTGTTATTAATAACACACAAAATAGTTCAACGGTGTCTGGTTATGGAATAGGTATAAAACTTAAGCATGGATGGAATCACGAAGGATGGAAATGGGGAGGAATTGCTTCAGTTCAAGAAAATCCGTGGGCTAATCATTCTGGATTAGCTTTTTATGCAAATGAAACAGAATATATGCGAATAAAATCTAATGGTAATGTTGGTATAGGAACAACAAGCCCAGATATGAAACTTACGGTAAATGGAAATATTCACGCAAAGGAAGTTAAAATCGACCTTAATATTCCCGCACCTGATTATGTATTTAAAGAAGATTATAAACTAAGAAGCATAGAAGAAGTAGCAAACTTTATAAAAGAAAATAGCCATCTGCCAGAAATACCATCAGCAAAAGAATTTGAACAAAATGGAGT
>NZ_PGUB01000220.1:0-2154 GCF_002924285.1 Aquimarina sp. I32.4
AAAAAGAGTTTGTATTATGAACGTATAAATCTTGCTACCAGAGAGACCAAACAATTTCTGTATGTTACAGAAGAGGTGAGTGAGTTTTATATAAAAGGAACCGCTAGTTTTACAGATGTCAAAGAGTTTGAGATAACGCGCCCTAAAAAATTTAGCGAATATTTTAATCGTAGAGATATGAGTGTTATAGGTACTAGAGGATTGATAGAAGGTAGAGAGATTCTTAGGTTTTTGGATTATGTAAATGTTACAAAAACCTTGGTAAGTATGTTCCCAAAAGAAGGATCAATAGGATTAGAAGTACCAAAACCCTCATCTACAGCAAGTATAATAAGTACTTTTGCTACAGGCGAGTTTACATGGGCATTATCTGGGGCGTTGAGTTCTTTGTTTATGGTAAGTGATGTAATTGCTACTCAAGAAGTCAATAAGATCATGAATGATGTAAGAGGGTATAACACAGAATTATTGGAGCAAGCCAAATTACAAGGCTTAGAAAAACTACAATTATTTATGGATACCACTAGAACTAATGAGTTAATTGGTTTCAGATTAATAGGAGATGTACCCGAAGAAACCCATTTTAAGGTTATGAGAGGGGAAATTAATACTTTTATAGAATTAGAAAACTCAATAGAACGAGAATCTTCAGATAAGTATTACTCCTACTTAATTAAAATAATTGATGATAAATCAACAGAAAGAAAAACTTATATAATAGATGCTGTTTATGACCAATAGAATTATAAAAAATAGTATGAATTGCTATTTAATAGTATTGTTAGCTCTTTCTTTTTTGGCTGTATCTTGTGGTACACATAAACAAGGAAAGATTCAAGTAGACCTCAATCAAGAAGTTTCAATTCCTGTAAAACTCCTTATTTATAATACAGATAAAGATAGTACACTTATTAGGTTATATATTCCTATAGAATTTGATTTGATAAATAAATTTAATTCGAAGGTTAGGCTATCTAGTGGTTACTTAAGCCTAAAAGGAGGAAATGTACAAAGCGGATCAATTAGTTTATTAATAGATAATAAACTAGGTTTAACTTTTAGAAATCTAAAATTTGATACAAACGAAAAGAAACATTTTAAAGCATATACCAGTTATAAAATAATGATACCCAATATAGAAAAAGAACAAATCTTAAAAGATGCAGAATTTGCACAACATAGGTTTAGTTCTAAAAAAGAAGTGTATAACATTGGTATGATCAAAGATGTTCCTTCTTTTTTACTAGAAAAAGTACCAGATAGCCTAAAAGGGTTTATTAGAATGGAATTCTACAATACCTCTACTCAAAAGAATTTTGCAAAAAATATTCCAGTAGCGTTTTAACCCAGCATAATTAGTAGATAGGTGAGTTTTACACCTCATTATAACACTTTGAAAAACAAGTGTAATGGAATCTTTATGCCTATATCCAAAGTTTTAAAAAGTAATTATAAAAACAAATCAAAGACAAGGGTACTTATCACTTGGGTGATAGTAGATGTCGTCTTTAGCCAGAAAACAATTGCTGGTCACCTTATATAAGTACCCGTCGTCTTTGTCTGTATTGCTAGACTCATAAGAAATGAATAATAGATTAACCCCCAAAGAGTATGAAAACAGCCCCTATTGTACCAGATCGTTTCAGCGTATTTGAAGCCACGGTATTCAACTATTTGTTGATTAACCCGCAACTATTTGATGCCTGTGTACAAAAACATGGCGGGTATGCCCTGTTACTACGCATCTGGATAGCAGAAAAATATACCAATGGCAGTACAGCCATAGAGGTAGCAGAAATGATCAAACAATCAAAATTGTGTATAGAGTCTATCAAGGCAGGTAACCCCTTATCTATATCAGTGCAGTGAAGTGGTATTGTACCACTGGCAAAAGGGAGCAAAGAGACAGGAGTAATTTATTATTAGTTAGTATAATTTGCAGTTTGTGTAATCCTGCGCCCCATTACTCCTGTCGGCCCTTTTGTAAAAAAGAATAAAAAAAGAGAATACCCAAAATTACCCGATTAGGTTTTAAGTTGAGTTTGTGAGTAATTCTGTTCACAGCAAAGGTGCAGGGTACAAAAAGTATATAGCATAGTTTATAGGTCATTATATCTGCATATATGCCAGCGTACCCCTGTGTCTTTGTAAAAA
>NZ_PGUB01000221.1:0-2137 GCF_002924285.1 Aquimarina sp. I32.4
ATAAGAACTACCCAATAGTTTTTCTTTTTCACAAAACTTAGAATCATTCATTTGCTCAAGTATCCGAATTGCATCATAAAATTCTCTACTTCTATAGCAAAAGACAGCTCTATCATATAGTTTCTCCTGTTTGTCAGAGTTACATCCTAAAAAGAAGAATAAGAGGATGTAAACGAGTATACTTATTTTATTCATTGATTAAAATAGTTTCAATTATGAAGATAAATTTGTTTTTAATTTTTCTGTGAGGTAATAGCGTTTACACTTTGAATTTACCGCAATAAAATTCTCTTTTACGGTAAATTCAAAGTATAGCCAGCCCCCCCTTTTGCTTTGGCATACTCAAGGTTTTGTATTATAGCCAAATGCGCATCCCATTATTTTTTATGGGTTGTAGTAATACCCCTATTACATCGATTATACTACTGATGCTATTAGGTAGAAATTATAAGTATAAAAAAGGGGCTACCATTTTACTGTTGCTTTTATAGTTTTCATTAAAAAGGATTTATTTTAATGCTTTTAAAAAATTGTATATCTCCTGAATTAATTATACTTAAGTGAAGTTCATCTCTTTGTTTTATATTTAGAACCTTTTTTAATAGACTCTCATTTTTAGAATTTTCTAAAAGATTTTTTATAATTATATTATTTATTTTTTGACCTTTTATAGTAGTATCTATTTCAAAATTAATACTCTGTAAAGAATCAATAACCCTATAGCCATAGTATATTTCTATGCTTTTTGCTTTTTTAGCTTCTATATTTATTTTTTTTCTAAAGAAATCTAATTGACCAGAATTATTAAGTATAAACCTTTTATAGTCTTTATTGTTAACTATTTTTGGTCCTTTATCACTTATATATATATTAGAAATCAATAAATTTTCATTCGATTTATTTGTAATAATTAATTGTAAAGGAAATAAAACAAACTTTTCATTTTTATCAAAATTTAATAAACTACCCATCACTTTAATAGGTTTCGAACTATTTGTTTTTTCCAGAGTTATACTCTTTTCTAATGGTTGACAGCTACAAAAGCTGTATATCATAAATAATATTAAAACAATTTTTCTCATTCTCTTAAAAATATAGTTTTAATCATCAAATAGCTCAATATCCAAGCTTTTATAGAAAAAACCTTTTTCTTTGTTATGAAGTTTAAAATGAAGTTGCCCCTTGATGCTATCATTAATCTTTGATGAAGCCCATTTTTCTACATCATCACTTATAGGAATATCATATACCTTAAGCTTTCCATATATTTGAGTTATTTTTTTACTATTAATTAAACTATCTAGTTGAAAATTTGATAATTTAAGAGAATAGCCATAGTAAAAATCTATAGAATCTTTTTCAAAAGGCTCTATCTGAAAACTATCTGGGTAAATTAATGAGTCCTTATATCTATACCATCGATAATCTCTAGAGTTTGTACCTACTTGGTTTAAGTTTATGTTATACCGATTTAGTTTATTTAAAAGAGAAGTTTTATTGTTATAAATAATTCTTTTTGGAAAGCATAAATAAATATAAGTACTATCTGTTTTTTTTGTACCAAAAAGTATTTTTAAAGGTAAATCTGTTTTTTTAGTTATAATCTCTATCTCATTTTGAGAATTAGATGTACAGGACACTAAAAAAGAAATAATTATTAATATTATTATTTTATTCATTGTCTTAAAAATATTGAATCTATTAAATACTTAGTTTTTTTATTTTCTTCTTTCACGTAATAAAAATAAGTATACCAGTTATCTTCTTTTCGTTCATCTGTTAAGACAAATTCATCAAACTCTTTATAGCTTTTAAATTCACCATTTAAAAACTTTTCATGAGCTTCTTGGCTTACAAATTCTATCACATTTAACTCTAACATCTTTGCTCCTTGATTATTTTTTACCCAAGCCAAAGCATTGTTTAATCCCTTTAATTTTCTGCGTTGCCATTCTAGCATCGCTTCATTAGAAAAATCATTGAGTATTTCATTTACTACTTTGGTACTTATTACATCTGCTGCCATAAACAAGGGTACTAGTTCACCAAAGCCAGGTATTCTGGCAATGGCAGGAATCAAACCCATACCTGTTATGATAGAAGATGGATTGGGAATTTGCAATCCTTCTTCTGGTTT
>NZ_PGUB01000222.1:0-1924 GCF_002924285.1 Aquimarina sp. I32.4
AGCTTAGAAGGCTTATTCCCCTTCTTACCACCACTAGGTTCTCTGTAATAACTACTTTCTACAACACCAACCATTTTAATGATTTTGGTTTTACTGCATTTATGCTTTTCATAAGTACTGTTTACTAAATCTTTCTTGGATCGGACGTGCCAAACTTTTTTTTTAAAAGCTCTCGCTGAACCTCTAATTCTATTTCTCTATCACTAAGTAATTTACGAAGCACTCGGTTCTCCTCTTCTGCAGATTTAAGCTCTTTACTCTTAGTGTCATAAGTAACTTTTAAACCAGCCTCTCCCTGATGGTCAAACTTCTTTCTCCAACTATAAAAAGTGCCAGTGCTAACTCCATACTTACGACAAGCTTCTACGATACCAATCTCTTCCGAAGTAGCTAGTATTTCTAACTTCTGGTCTAAAGTCCATTTCTTGTATTTCATATCTCAAATGTATTAGTTTGAAATTTAAAAGAACACTCCGAACTTATTGGGGGCTAAACTAGAGGGGACAAAAGTTAGCGCAGTATTTTCTATCTTTAATTCTTTTCCAAGTTGCTCTAATTCTATTTGTCTATTTGATTTACTGTACCCAATTTTATTTCCATATACGAAATAGGCTTTTAGATATTTTTTTCGTTTGATACTTTCTTGCTCTAAAAATGTTGTCCATTTCTTAATTTCAGTCCAATTAGGGTGATTACCCACAAAATAGACAATCCCGTGATAACGTCCATATTTACCAGACAGGACAAGTTTTTTTTCCTTTGTCTGGCCCCCAAGCATGAATGGGTGTAAAAGAAGGAGCTTCTTCTCCAATTTCTCGCCCAGATTCAATTCTATTACTTATATATGTGGGGTAATTTGGAATATTTAGTCCTAAAATAATATTGTGCTCTGCAACTTGCATCTCTTTATCAATTAACACTCTTAAAACCCCACTTCCTCCACGATTTTTGAACTTCTTTCTTTTATTGCTTGTTAATGTAATATCATCAGCAAATACTAAATTATCAGTATAGTATTCATTATCAATTTCAGGTTCTTTAATAGATAAATGAATATGTGCAGGTATATCTGAATTAGGATAATTAGCTGGTCGAATTGTATAAATCGAGTAGTTTCCTTGTTTGTCTGATTTTACCCAACCACGAATATGCCCGTGTTTTTTAGTTTTTCCTTTACCTTTAGAATAATAGCCATTGTTATCTGTTTGCCAATAATATACTATTACATTATTTACAGGTGTAATTCCATCTAATTTCAGTATTTTCCCAGTTACCAGCAACCTTTGTCCTTTTTCATTCCATGCAGAACTTGTATCAACTGATTGAATATTCTTTGGCATTCCAACATACATTAATTCACAACCATCGCAACCATCGCCAACAATTTTATTATTATTCTTTGTAGATATTTCCTCTTTTTTTGTCTGACTATTACAATTTGTTAATGATATTAGGAATAGAAAAAATAGTCCAATGTTTAGTATTCTTTTCATTATTTTAATTTTAGTGAACATCAAATGTCCAAGAAATCTTATGTATGAAAAAGGTAATTACCTGTAAATAGGTTAGTAGGAGTGTTTTTATTGCTTAGTGGTTTAAGAGTTCATTCCAATTTTGACGATAATGTCTACTAAGTCTTATAGATTGACCATTGGTTAAAATGCAATCATAATCACCATTCTTTCGTGATTTCAATTCTGTAATGTGATTTTTATTGACAATTACTGAGCGATGTAGTTTAGCCCCCAATAAGTTCGGAGTGTTCTTTTAAATTTCAAACTAATACATTTGAGATATGAAATACAAGAAATGGACTTTAGACCAGAAGTTAGAAATACTAGCTACTTCGGAAGAGATTGGTATCGTAGAAGCTTGTCGTAAGTATGGAGTTGAACTAATCCTCGTTGCCTCGGGAGCTTTTTTT
>NZ_PGUB01000223.1:0-1836 GCF_002924285.1 Aquimarina sp. I32.4
TCATGGTTCTCATGGGGAGAAACAATAACCATAAGTATCAACCGTGGGACTATTGATATAGAAAGTAAGTGTACTGATTGGCAAATAACCGATTACGGCAAAAACAAAAAAAATGCAACTCGGTTTATCACAACATTCAATACCATTAAAGAAGAATTATCTACCGCAGATATCAAAACCAGATTAGGTCATCTAGACAAGATTATAAAATCAGCCATCACAGTAGATTAAAACAGTCACTTGCCCAGCTCTATAAAGCTTGCTAAGTGCGCACTCAAAAAAAAAGGAAAAACAAAAAAGGAAAAACAAAAAGAAGGAGTAACAGGAGTAAATACGTATTAGTTAATATACAGTTTGTCAAATTCTGTTTTTGATTGCTCCTATACCATTTTGCGAAAAAAAGTAACGTAATGGAAAAACACGAATACGATATACCCCCCAAGGTTTTTTATGGGATCCTCAATGCGCTAGATGTTGATATAGGCAAATTTGCAACAAACCTATTCAATGACGAACCAAAAGCCGTAACGATCTATGTAAAAATGTACATTTTGTATAGAGCAACACAAAACAAAGAATGATAAGAAAAATGAAAGTAATAAATATCGAACACCCAATGCAGAACACCAAATATCAATTTCTCAATACTAAATTCTAAATCCTAACTGATGAACAATTTAAAAAAAATATCAAACCTCTAATAATAGACTCCTGATCAAGTCGGGAATGAGCTGTCCTCTCAGCGCAGGCTGAGAACCAAGGAGTACTCATTGCGTTGTGATAGATTCCAATCTAGATTGTAATAACAAAGGAACACTGAATATCGAAGTTTACAAACACCCATAAACCATCTTATGAAAAAAAAATAAAAAAATACGGCCAGATTACAGATATCTGTAAGGCCACTGTATAAGAGATACTTATATTTGATTTTTGAAAAAAAAAGAACACACACAAAAACTCTAATATCAGTTATACTTGCGATAAATTCAAAGTGTAAATGGTATAAAAAACCTAAAAATACGTTATGTCAACACGTAGCAATGTAAAATTCTATATCGATGGATATAGTGTTCCTGTACTATCATATACAGAACAAGTGCACCAACAAACAGATTTTAATGGCAGGCCCTCTGCCACACCACAAGCAGGTATCTACAGGGTAGTAGTCCCCGATACAGGCAGGTGGACCCATCTTTTTGATGATTGGGCACTATCGCGCACCATGAGAAAAGAATGCAAAATAGAAGAACAATCCTTTGATGGCTATAAGATGTTTAAAACATTAGAATTTCTAGACACCTTTTGTATACATCTAGAATATGTAGACGGTGGTACAGATGGCCCATTTTATGTTTTAGTGATTTCTGCCGCTACCGTAGTGCGCAATGGTGAGGTAGTCATCTCAAAATGGTGGCGCAAAACAGACCCAGCCCTTAGAAATCAAAGTATAGCAGAAGAAGTAGCAGAAGAAAGAAACCCTGAAATTCTAAAAGGATGGTGGAGCCATGATAAGGCAGGAAAAGATGTGTATAACTATGATGATAAAGATAGAGGTAAAATACCACTAGGAGAAACTATGTATTTTCATGTACAAACCAGAGGGTTATATACAGGAGAGCAAATAAAGTTTCAGCTCTATGACTACGATCATTTTTTTACGATAGATGATCTGAATCCAGATACCTCTGAGTTTCCTTATAAACCAGTAAAGAAAACTGCCACTGTAGACAATCATGGTATTGCAACAGTAGAGTTACTACTTGATGAAAGTTGGGAACCTGTAATCAATGAAGATGATGACAATTTTTCTGCCCCAGATACTGTTATAGAACT
>NZ_PGUB01000224.1:0-1833 GCF_002924285.1 Aquimarina sp. I32.4
AGGGGGCGCTGACAGTCTCGTAAATTTTACTAATTTAGTGAGAAATTTAACAGAGCTGTCAGGCTCTACTCTACGCTACAATATGATAAAAATTATTCATTACTCTATAAGTTTATTGATTTTTGGGTTAACCTTTTCCTGTAAACTACCTTTAAATGAAGTAAACTACTATTTAGGAAATCGAATCTATAGTAATGACATTCTTTACAAAATAAATTTTAATAAAGATACACTATCTGGTCATGTCATCTATTTAGATCAATATTTGGATGAGATAGACTATTTACCTTTACAAGGTTTAGTTACAAAAGACAGTGTTAAATGGATTACAGAACGATTTAATCAGGATTATTTTTCAAATACTGGAATACTAAGTACTACTGGCGAAATTAAAATACAACGTAATTTAGTTAGAACCAATGAAAAAATTGATTCTGTATTTTTAACCAAAATCACTTTACAGGATTATAAGCAAAAAATACAAGAAGCTCTTGCTCCTCCTGAATTAATTAACATTAAAAAAGACACCATTATTGACAACTATTTATTTGAGCTTACCGTTAATAATTGGAACCCAGAAACATTTTATGGAAACACCACATTTATTATAAAAAATAAAACCACTAAAAAAGTCCTTCAAACCATTCTGTCAGATAATTTTTGGTTTAACGAAAACCTATTCTTTGGGTTCAATACAGATTATAACTTTGATGGTATTAAAGATCTGACT
This sequence comes from Aquimarina sp. I32.4, assembly GCF_002924285.1. Taxonomy (NCBI): domain Bacteria; kingdom Pseudomonadati; phylum Bacteroidota; class Flavobacteriia; order Flavobacteriales; family Flavobacteriaceae; genus Aquimarina; species Aquimarina sp. I32.4. Next base: position 731 of record NZ_PGUB01000224.1, read on the forward strand.
TTTTACAATGGAAATAATGGTGGCTATGGAACAATGACATATGACTATTATATTTATGACATAAATAAAGATCAGTTTATTCTAAATAATGACTTGTCAAAAATAGCTAGTGGCATGGGTATAGAAATTGTTCCAGATAAAAAACAAATTATTAGTTATCAAAAATCTGGATGCTGTTGGCATGAAAAAACAACCTATGCAATAATAAATAATAAATTTTGTCCGATATTAATACTCGAAGTTGATGAAGATGATTTTCCTTATCACAAATTGACCAAAATAAAATGGGATAAAAAAGGAAATAAAAAAGAGGAAATAGTTGAACGTATTATAGATTTTGAAGGAGAAGAAGAAGAAAATAGAATAACTACGCTTCTTTCTTTTCAATTAGAAAACAGAAATAAAGTAGTGCTATTTAAGACAGAAGAATATAATGTTTCTGAATATGATGGCTATGGATGGGGATTATGTTTTGTAATTATAAAACCTAATGGTGCTATTCAATATTTTTCCAAAAAGCATTACACTCATTTTGTAATGAACAAAGAAAAGAGTGAACTTTATTTTGAGAGTACTCTCATAACCAAAGATGAAATACATTACCTAATAAATCAAACTAAAAGTAATAATAACATTTCAAATATTCAACTTTCAATCACAACTAATAATAAAACAATTACTTATAACGGAAATTTAAATACATTAGTGGGTAGCTTTGAAGAGTTAAGTAACACTACACTTGAAAATTTATTGAACAAATAATAGTATCACCAAAGTATGAATCCAGAATAAACCTGTAAAAAATACTGTAGCTAATAACTAAGCATATGGCGTGCCGATAGGCTAGCGCTATATGATCTGTTGACTGATCTGGGATTTGGTGATAAGGGGGAATTCGAGAGGTTTGCTATACCCTTAACAAGAAAGAAAATCGTTAGGATGTCACTTTAGCATTTTTTTATGGTAGCAGATTACCTCAAAAAACGATATTTCAAAGTAGTTTTCATGCTTTTTATGAGGATTTGGTTGGTTTTTGGTCTTTTTCCTTCATTTTGGGCAATGGTATAGTAGGGTTCTTTTTAGAACCTGTTTTAAGTATTGTA
>NZ_PGUB01000225.1:0-1819 GCF_002924285.1 Aquimarina sp. I32.4
TACAATACTTAAAACAGGTTCTAAAAAGAACCCTACTATACCATTGCCCAAAATGAAGGAAAAAGACCAAAAACCAACCAAATCCTCATAAAAAGCATGAAAACTACTTTGAAATATCGTTTTTTGAGGTAATCTGCTACCATAAAAAAATGCTAAAGTGACATCCTAACGATTTTCTTTCTTGTTAAGGGTATAGCAAACCTCTCGAATTCCCCCTTATCACCAAATCCCAGATCAGTCAACAGATCATATAGCGCTAGCCTATCGGCACGCCATATGCTTAGTTATTGTAATTTCCAGAATCATTCCATAAGGTTGCAATAGGAGTAATATTTACTATAAATGAGGTGTTAGAAGTCCAAATAATTTTTGTTTTTTCTAGATTCTGACTCCAATATTTAGGTTCTATAGTATATTTTAAAACATAGTTGTCATGATCATCTAAATTATATATTAAAAATTGAGATTCATCACTATATGGATTGAAGTGAAAACAAACAATCGTTTTTTTATCAGGTGCGATATATGGATAGCCAGGAAAGCGTTCTTTTATTTCTCCATTATTTTTGTCTACAAAGAAAAAATCTCCTTCTTCAAAATATTCACCTGCGATAAGATAATAGTGTAATGAATTGATGTCTCCTATATAGTTAAACGCAGCACCTTCAAAATATTTTTTAGTAGTTTGAAGAAGTTTTTTCTTTCCATTTGCTAAAGGAAGCCTTATGGTGTCGTTTATTACCTGAACCTTTTTATTTTTAGTTATAAATTTTGTGGGAATACCAGCAGTATTTTTGTTACTCATAGTGATTGAAAATACCTTGTCTGAGTAATTTCTTGTTCCATTCGTTATAATTTTGGATTGATATAGTTGCGAGTCAAATAATTTCAAGTCTTTGTTTTTTACCAAATACCCATCAAAAACATATCTTTTTTTATTATATCCAGATTCATAATTACAAATTTCAACGATATTTCCATTGATAATCTTCCCATTATCATTGACTGTGAGTTTTTTAGGAGTATATTTATTGATCTTCACTTTTGATCCATACTTTAATTTTCCTATTTTAGTACCATTTTCATCTCTTAGATTAAGTCCATTTAAAGCTTGGATATATTTAATTTCCTGAGGATCAAAATAAGGAATGCAAGAACCTGGTTTTTCTCGTTTATTATAAACATCTTCTTCAATAATTTCTCCTTTCTGGCTAAACACAAAATTAGTATATGAGATTTGTGCTGGTTCTGTATATAATGCATCCATTCTATGAATACGATGCCTAGTGATTGTGCTTTCTGATAGAGACCAACCTTCTGCATCTTCATCATATGCTAGCTGTTCATGATCTATTAAATTGTACTGTTTATCATAATTAGCAAGTACGGTATGTAGCTCTTCACCCCAATAATAATAGAGTACTATTGTTTTATATGTTTCAGTCAATGCTATACCATACAATACCCCACAATCTAACTGCTCCCAATCTTTGTCAATTTTTGGAAAGCTTAGCGCCTTTTTTTGTTTTTGCGTGATATGTTGTTTTGGTGCATTTTTGTCTAATATGGTTTTTTCTTTTAGAGGAACTTTTTTAATTGGGTACTTTTCTAAAAAAGTATAGTCATAGTTGTCTTGTGCAAAGACATATGATACTATAAAAAACATAGTTAACAGGTACACTATTTGCTTTATGGTATAATCCTACTTTGTCATCTTAGGTTTGATTGTTCTTTTCTTGGTCTCTTAGTAGTTGTTTGATGTATCTTTGATGCTGTTCAAGAATTAGATTTATAGCTAATTGCGGAGTTTCTATTTTAG
>NZ_PGUB01000226.1:0-1703 GCF_002924285.1 Aquimarina sp. I32.4
GCTTTCCTCGTCTGGATAATGCTTAAAAAACTCAATTAATTTCATACTTTAAAGATACCAAGTAATAGGGAAACATAAGGATAAGCATAAAATATTATTATCTATAATAATAGACCTTTCTCGATAATAGGCGGAAATCTCTTTTATATTTTCTAATGAAATAGGAGTGATATCACTTCCTATTTTTTGATTATTATTAAGAAGTTTTTGCTCTTGCTGTAAGCCAGTTATAGTGTTGTCCAGTGTATTTTTTTCTTTCAATAATGTTTTTAATTTTGTTTTTAGAAATAAGATTTTTTCAGAATCTTTTTTCTTTTCTAAATAATTGATGGCAAAATTTAGAGATAAAATAGAGGTGTTTTGTAAGCCTGATATTTGAATACTATTTTCATCAATATTTGATGATAGATCATGTAATATGATTTCGTTGGTTCCTGGAATAAGATGTACTGTTGCTGTACGTTTTATTTGTGCTCCTGCAAGGTATACGGTTACTTCTTTTATAGATGAGTCTATTTTCTTTTCTGCGCCAAAGGGTAGAGAAAATGTACAAGACAAAAATAATAAGGTATATATTTTCATGATATGTAAGTTTTGGTTATAGATCAAATATATACGATAGTCTTCCTGCAAAAAAAACGCTATTGAGTGAATAGTATCTTTGGTTTAGTTAACCTATATGGTTTTGTAGTTTTATGTCAATACCATATAGTCAAGGGGGGAAAATCCCCCTGTCGATTCTTAGTTAAAATCCCCTAATATTTTATGGTGCTTATCTGTATCTTTGAGATATCAACTTATAAACACACAAACATGAAACGGCTTTTATTACCTATCATTCTTATCTCTTTTGCAGCAGTATGTCTGAGTATTGTGCATATCGACAATGTAAATAAACTGGACACACAATCTAATGAATTAAGAAAAAAACATCAAAAAAATATTTTAGATAATCAAGTAGATGATTCTTTAATTATTGAACCAAGTACAAAATGAAGAACTCGAAGTAATTTGATTAATTATTGATCAATAAAAAGAGCTTTGAGTTTAGAAGTTGGAATCATACAACTTTCTTTTTTGCCAAACCATTTATATCTGTTTTTGGCAATAATATCATACACCCAATCTCTAAAAAAGGTAGGTAAAATAAGGAAAACTGAAAGTAAGGGATATATACCAGACAGCTGTTTTGCAATTTGCAAAGCGGCTGTTGATTTATAATAATATGCTAAAGCAGGATCAATAAGAAGGATAGAATCTAATTTTGAAGTATCAATATTTCTCTCTGCGATTAGTTGTTTACCAATGTCACCTTGCAACGAAGCATACCTGAAAATATCTTTTTTGTCATGCTGTATAATAAAATTTATAGTGCTATTACAAAGATTACAGACACCATCAAACAGTATGATTTTTTTTCCTTTTTCAACCATAGTACAAATATACTATGAATTACTCATTGAAGTGGTTTAACTTTTTTGATTCTGGCGAAAAATAGTTGTTTTTTGATCAATTGAAGTGTTTTTTTACACTTCATAGCAGGGCTACGAAGTAAGAAAAAGACAAAAATTGAGTGAAAAAGAGCATTTTTATAGCGAATTGAAAAAAGTTTAAACTACTTCATTATATTAATCGTTAGGGTAATTAGTTCTTATAAATCTTTCAGGCGGCGTATTTGGCGTGCTTATGATGGAAATATTTTT
>NZ_PGUB01000227.1:0-1663 GCF_002924285.1 Aquimarina sp. I32.4
TCTCGACTAACGTCAAATTTAATTAATGAAAATCAAGATGTTGAAAAGTCTAGATCTTCGGGTTTGATATCAAATTTATTGATTTGTTTTTTAATTCTTTTGACGAGTCCCATTTTTCTTTTTTGATCTAGGAATAAATATTCTGTTGGTGGTTTATAAGCTTGTTTTTTAGTGACCATATTCCAAATAATTACGGCGAGTTTTCTTGCTGTAGCACTTACAGCTACTTGTCTTCCTTTTTTGAAGGCTATTTTTCTAAAGAAATTAGATAGATGAGTATCTTTTAGGTTTCCGATAGCATTTGCAGCTTGTCTGAGTGCTGTTTTAATACGGTTACTTCCTTTAGGAGTTCTATGACTAAGGATTTTTCCTCCAGATATTTTATTATTAGGAGCAAGTCTCATCCAAGAAGTAAAATGCTTTGCTGTGGGGAATTTAGTAAATCCCTCTGGGCCAATTTCACTGATGATAGTAAGTACAGTTGCATAACTTACTCCTTCGATTTCCATTAAGTCAATTCCTCCAAAATATTGAAAAGCCATTTGATTGAGTTCTATTTTAGGTGCGTTTTTATTGATTCTTTTGTAGGGTTTCTTTTTGGTTTTTAGTTTTTTTTTATTGGATCAAGTTTAATATGTTTTTTTAAGAACTTATCAATTTGTTTATCACAGGCTATAATTTTCTTTTGATAGAATTGGTAACTTTCAAATTCCTGTTTAAGTCCAAATAAGAAATCTTGCCTTTCATTCCCTTTTAAAGCTTTAGCTATTTCTTCTTGAGACTTTCTACAATTAAAATGCCTATGTTTTGCTAACTCATTAGGGTTCAGGTTTCCTTTGCAGATGTCTTCAATAATTTTAAGACCTGTAAGACCGCAAACATCTTTAACTACGACATCCAATCTCATATTAAGGAGTTTAAGATATTTTTGCATTTTACTGGATGCTTCAGCAGCTAATTGTAACCAATTGGTTCTTTGTCTGCAATAAGTTCTAAGTATTTCTGTGGTTTCATCAGGCAAAAAACTACTGCTTAGTAAACCTAAAGCGTGTAGTTTTTGTATCCATCTAGCATCTTTTACGTCTGTTTTCTTACCTCTAGCATTTTTAGTAAATTTTCCATTGGCAAGCACTAAATCAAAATCATTTTTGGCTAATTCAGCGTATAAATTCTGCCAATAACTTCCTGTAGACTCCATCGCAACAGAGGTAATACCATTTTCTTTAAGCCAAAGGCAAATGGCTCCTAAATCTTCGGCATACACGCCAAATTCTTTAACATCACTAAGATCTTGTCCTATTGCTACAAAGTGACTTCTGCTCCCCACATCAATTCCTGCACAGTGAAAATTGATGATGTCTAATTCCATTTTTTTGTTCATAATACCAACTTTAGGTTATAAAAATGGTTCAAAAGAAGCACTGTATAAATTCTAAAATATCTCGATCGGACTTACATAAAATGCAGTACCACTGGAATTATCACATCAAACTCAATCTAAAGACAAGAATGATAGTACTTCGATCAGAATGTTTGCCGAGTTTACCCAAAAGTAACACCAGTTAAAAAATCGACCTATTAATGAACCAATCTAAAGATATGAAACATCTGTTTTTTACGCTTCGTTAGCTCGAGGAATTAATCGGATTCTGATGTGGGGAAT
>NZ_PGUB01000228.1:0-1617 GCF_002924285.1 Aquimarina sp. I32.4
TGTTTTCGCTCCTTTTTTGTATCTTAAATCTTGAATTTAAGATGCTTATTTATGTTGGTGCAACAGCAAGAAATGCAATTAAGTGCGTACAGCGATTTATACAATTTGATTGTTCCGAAAGAAAATCTTCTTAGAAAGATTAACGAATTAATTGACTTTTCCTTTATTTATGATGAATTGGCAAACAAGTATTGTTCAAACAATGGGCGTAATGCAGAGAGTCCTATTCGTATGTTCAAGTATCTTTTACTGAAAACTATTTACACAATTTCAGACGTAGATGTTGTAGAGCGATCACGCTTTGATATGTCCTTTAAATATTTTCTTGGAATGAGCCCAGAGCAAGACGTTATCAATGCCAGTTCACTGACAAAATTCAGAAAGTTACGATTGAAAGATGCTGATCTATTGAATCTTTTGATTGGAAAAACAGTTTCTATTGCTATTGAAAAGGGTATTGTTCGCTCGAAATCAATCATAGTAGATGCGACACATACTTTGTCGAGGTCAAATCCATTTTCAGCCATTGAAGTACTCAAAGAGCGTTCAAAACTATTACGCAAAGCGATCTATACCGTAGATGAAAATTTGAAAGGACAACTACCAGTTAAAAATGTGGATGACAATCTACAGAGTGAGATAGCCTATTGCAAAGAACTTGAAAATGTAATTGAGTCAGATCCAACCTTGAGCCTTATACCTACAGTTAAAGAGAAATTGAATCTATTAAAGGAGACAGTAGAAGACACCCAAGATAATTTTATCTTGTCTAAAGATATGGAGGCTAAGACTGGACATAAATCGGCAGATAGTTCATTTTTTGGATACAAAACACATATTGCAATGACTGAAGAACGCATAATTACAGCGGCAACAATAACTTCAGGAGAAAAAGGAGATGGACCTGAACTACCAAAATTATTGAGGGTCAGCCAGCAAAATGGAATGGAAGTAGATACCATTGTTGGTGATACTGCTTACTCGGGGAAAGAAAATTTAAAGCTAGCCAGTGCACAAAACATAAAAATAATAGCTAGGTTAAATCCTTCAATAACCCAAGGTATTCGAAAGGATGAAGATAAATTTGATTACAATAAAGATGCAGATAGGTTTGTTTGTCCTGCTGGCCATATGGCCATACGAAAGGCTCGTCAGGGCAAAAAAAATAGTGAAGAAAATCAAGTAGATACGTATTACTTTGATGTGCAAAAATGCAGAACCTGCCCATTGAGAGATGGTTGTTATAAACCCGGAGCAAAAACTAAAACTTACTCTGTATCTATAAAATCAGATCTGCATCAAGAACAAATATCTTTTCAAGAAACCGATTATTATAAAGAAAAATCCAAGCACAGGTATAAAATAGAAGCAAAAAACAGTGAGCTAAAAAACGTTCATGGTTATAGAAGAGCAAGTTCATATGGTATTGAAAATATGCAAATGCAAGGTGCGATCGCAATATTTACTGTTAATTTGAAAAGAATCCTAAAATTAGAACGATAGTATAAAGTAGTATGTCCCAAAAGGCATTGTAGAGACAAAATAAGCTCTGTAAACTGTTTTAAAATAATCGAATCTCAATATTACGGCTTCAAATGAAAAAAGCGATTAAATAAA
>NZ_PGUB01000229.1:0-1591 GCF_002924285.1 Aquimarina sp. I32.4
CCCTTATCACCAAATCCCAGATCAGTCAACAGATCATATAGCGCTAGCCTATCGGCACGCCATATGCTTAGTTATTACCCTTTGTTTTTCTTATTTTTTTCCTGTGAATGTTGGTAATAAGATATCCGTTATTGCTTTAAAAGGCAGTTTGTCCTCTTGTGAGTTGTAAGCACTTCCTGTAAAAACTGCTATCATATTTAATTCTGGGAAAACAAAAATATATTGACCTCCATTTCCAGTTGCTGTTTTAGAAACATATATTTTTTCGTTTACTCTAAAAGGAATATTCCACCATAAATAACCGTAATCAATTCCAGTAATCTTTGTTTTTGGCGTGGTTGATTCTGCAATCCATTTTTCCGATACGAGTTGTTTATCATTCCACTTTCCGTTGTTGAGTATTAGTTGTCCGATTTTTGCCATATCCCGAGAGGTCATATACAATCTCTTTCCAGAAGAAATTATTTCTTTCTTTGTAGTATGTCCCCAACTTAAATTGATGACATTTAACGGTTTGAATAAATATTGTTCAGCAAACTTGTCAATTGTCATTCCTGAAGATTGACTTATTATTTCTGCAATTAAGATTGCACCCATAGAACAGTAATTTGAAACTGTTCCTGGTTCATTAATCATTGGTAGGTTAAGTGTATATTGAAGCCAATCTTTCTTTTTAGAAACTTTATCTTCCTGTCCTTTTGATTTTTTGTCCCAATCGTTACAATCAAGTCCACTTGACATTGTTAAGAGGTCTTTGATTGTAATTCTTTCTTTTCTTTCATCAATATTTTTCTTTGGTATTGGGCTTTTGAGGTATTTTGAAATCGGGTCGTTAACATTATCGATGAATCCTTTGTCGATTGCAATTCCCAATAAAATTGACCTTATGCTTTTCGTAGTAGAACGAAGGTCGTGTTTTTGGTTTGAGGTTTGTCCATTTAGATATTCCTCAATTATAATTTGGTTATCTTTTATCAATAATACGCTTTGGATTTTGTTTTCATTATTATTCAATTGATTGAACATTTTATAAATCAAAGTTGTATCAATATTTAGCGATTTCAGGTCGTTTGTTTTCCATCCATCTCCAATATCCTTAGGCTTTGAATAAATATATTCATCCTGTCCGTAACAAAATCCGCAAATGAATAAAGTTATAATTATTAATGTTACTATGTTTTTCATAATAAAGGGTAACGTTAAGTGTAAGAAATCGTAGGGCAGAGGATAAGCACTAGATTTCGATTTGTCACTAAGTCAAATATAAATATTTTGTATTTATCTTCTCAACCGTAAATATTAAATTTTATATTTGGCGACCTCGCAAGCAAACCCAAGCCTTTCGAATAAACACAATCCGCCCTATGTTTTTTACACAGTGTGTGTGCCCAGCATGGGCATCTATTATTTATCGAAGATAAATAATTAATCTAGAGGGTGCAAGTCCCTTATGGGCAGGGGTTACGCCTTGAACCATTAGTAAGTCGCAAGCTGGTTTATCGTGAGATATGCAGTGAAGGAAGCGAGACTACAAAGCTCGGTACTGAGGTACACGAATCGCATATTGAGGCTATTAGATCGGATAAGTAGG
>NZ_PGUB01000230.1:0-1443 GCF_002924285.1 Aquimarina sp. I32.4
AGTAACTAATCAAGGAAGTGTACAATTTATGATTTACTCAGGAACAATGAATGCCGATAGATTGATCGAGTTTTTAAAACAACTTATTAAAAATAAGGAGCAAAAAATATTCTTAATACTTGATAACCTGAGAGTACACCATAGTAAAATTGTAAAGCAATGGGTAGAGGAAAATAAAACTAGTATTGAATTGTTCTTTTTACCATCTTATTCTCCTGAGAAAAATCCAGATGAGTATTTAAATTGTGACTTAAAATATGGGCTATCAGAAAAACCTGCTCCAAAAAACGAAAAGCAACTCAAGAAAAATGCAGAAAAACACATGAAAATGCTACAAGATAATAATCAGAGAGTTATCAAATATTTTAACCATGCAGACATAAAATATGCCGCTTAATCTAGTTCTTTTACCGTCAGGTTAATAATGAAGAGAATGTTTTGGTAACCAATGGTTCTTCTGAAGCAAATTTTATTGCATGTCATACGCTATTAGAAAAGGGAGATGAAGTTGTAATGATGGTTCCTAATTATATGCAGATTTGGGGTATTGCAGAAGAAATGGGATGTATTCCTAAAGCTTTTCAGTTACTTGAAGAAAATAATTGGAAACCAGATTTAGAACAATTGAAAAAATTAGTTACATCAAAAACTAAAATGATTGCTCTTTGTAACCCCAATAACCCAACAGGATATACGCTTACAAATGAAGAAATGCAAGAAATTATAACAATAGCCAAGAGTGTAGATGCCTGGGTATATTGTGACGAAGTGTATCGCGGAGCGGCTTTAGATGGGAATGTAAGAGAAAGTTTTGTGGGTATGTATGATAAAGTAATGGTAAACGGAGGGTTGTCAAAAGCCTATGCCTTACCAGGATTACGTTTAGGATGGTTAGTAGGTCCAGAAAAAATAATTGCAGATACATGGGCATATCATGATTACACATCAATTACGGCAGGAATTATGAGCCACTATATAGGAGAAATGTAAGCGTTCGGCAAACCACATATTGTTTGGTTTCTTTTTAGGTTTTAGTTTTGTGCTATGCAAAAAGAAGACACAAATAGAAAACAGGAAATGTATACTATTCTAAGGAAATGGAAAAAGAGTAGTCTAAGTTTAAGAGACTATGGTGAAAAACAAGGCATCACTTATGGGGTTATGAAATATTGGCATAGGAAATATAGAGCTGAATATCCAGATTCTAAGAAAAGTATATCCAAGAAAGAGACAGCATTCATTCCGGTAGAAGTTTCTGCACCAGTATCGATTTCTGAAGCAGTGCCAATAGAGATCCATTATCCCAATGGCGTTTTTTTACAATGTCCTTCTGATCTATGTAAAAAAGAATTAAAAAATCTGATTACCCTTTTGTAATGTTTGGACTTACCACCACCCATCAGTTTCATTTGTATAGCAAGTCTACTGATATGAGAAAAGGCT
>NZ_PGUB01000231.1:0-1422 GCF_002924285.1 Aquimarina sp. I32.4
CACTGTTTACCAAACAATTTGATAAAGCGTTCTATTAGTGCGATACGTTCCCCACTATTGGAATTTCCTCTTTTGTCTAGCATGGTAAAGAGCAGAGGAAAAGCTACACCTTGATAAACAACACCTAACATAAATATATTGATATTGGCTTGTCCAAATTTCCAATTGGTACGATCAATAGTTAATTTTACTTTATCTTGTTTGGGTAATAAGTTAAACACCAATTTGGCAATCAAATCAGCTTCCAAAGTATACTCAGCGATAAAACGTTGAATACGTCTTAAAGAAGAACTAGTGTTAGCTGTAGTGTCAAAAGCATTTGCCAATTTATCAAAGGTTACAGATTGTACTTTACATAAGCTACTAATAAAAAGTGCTATTAGCTTTATGCGAGCTAGATTTATTTTTCCTTGAAAATGAGTATTGAGAACAGAAGTTAATTCACTATTTTTAGTGACAGCATTGGTTTTCTCCATTAGATAAATAGGTCGAATTATTCATCTAATATATTGAAAATCAATGCTTTATCTTAATAAAACCATGCGTATTTTACTGATAATCAAGTAATTATATTTTTGTCATGTACTGTGAAATTATAATATCATTTATTCATTCTCTCCTCTTGGAGAGATTAAGAATTATAGCAACCTATAAAGATTTCTCTTTCTCTTCTTCTGGTTTTTTAAATATCGAAGGTAAAGATTTTTCGGTACTTGAACTTGCATTTACAAAACGTACTTCATTTTTAACCTCTCCTACTACTCCTCCATCAGCATATTCTCTCCATTTTAAAGTTTCAGGAAGCAATAAACCATCTACATCACTCCAATCCGCATATTCTACCAAACTTACTTTTTCACTTGCTTCTTTACTGAAATAAGTAACCGTATACCCCAAGAATTTCATTTTTTTTGAGATCTTATCGAAATACAAAAAGTAGTTGTCTTTTGGAGAATCTCCTACGTCCTCACCATAGGATATTTTATATCCAAAATATTCAGTGTCATCTACTGTAAGGTCTTCTATTTTTTCATAATAAATTCCTTCATCACCTAATACAAAAGGCATTGCATAAAAATAAAACATCAAATTATGGTAGAAACGAGGGTTTCCTTCAAAATAAGTAGAATCTTGTGCTACCCAAGCTTCATTACCATCATACCCCAAAGCATATGCATCCGTTTCTATACGTGCATGTCTTGTTTTAAGATCAGTAGTGTGTTTTTCATTCCCATTAGGTTTTACAATTTCAAAAATCAATGTATTTTTTTTATCAAAAGTATCAATCCCTCCATGGGCTTTAAAAACAGCTGCAATATCTTCAGGAAAATCTTTAGACCTACTTTGGATATTCTATGGATACTGACCCCCATTCTGGTCATATTGACCCCTCTGTAGCTTTTGGTCTTAAAAAGATATGTT
>NZ_PGUB01000232.1:0-1369 GCF_002924285.1 Aquimarina sp. I32.4
CTTAAAAAGACCCCCTACCGTCTTTATACCCCAAAGAGATACCAGACTATTACGATAATATGGTCAGTACTCGATATTATTAGTATATAAGTGTATTGCTACTTCATATACATACATATCTTCTTTTTACTTCATAGGCATTTGGTTTTTTTTGGTTATTACTTAGATATCTATTTTGGTATGATTGGTTATTTACCTGAAGATCAAATTTTTATGTGAATTTATGTAGTTTGGCTTAGGCACATAGATTCTATTACACTTGTTTTTGAACAGTGTTAATTAATTATAAAATTGATCTTTTGTTTATTAGACTAGGCTTTAGGAAATGTATTTTATTAGTTTGAAAGCCCTATAGATTTATAAAAATCAGTGTTAACGTTATAAAAATTAAAATATAGATTATATTTTTCTAGGTCTATAGAATTATTTTTTAAAATAATATTAGTGTAGTCATTTTTATCAAGATTGAATATTACAGATTTATTTAGAATTTGAGAAGGAGATGAGTTAGTCAGTTTTTTGTTAACAGAACTATGAAATTGATTTAATTTAACTCCACAGTAAATGTCTAAAGATAATTCCTGTTTAGATTTTATTAATATCTCTTTTTTAAAAAGTGATATTTTATCATTGATTAATAAATACCTTTTGAAATCTCTTAAATTTATACCCTTTGGACTATTTCCGCCTATATAAAAGTTTGATAATTTGTAATCCTTACTAGAACTATTTTTTATTATTACATTTAGTGGATACAAAACATAAATAAAAGCATTATCATAGTTTTTTGAGGAATATAAAATCTTTATTGGCTCTTTTAAATCCTTTTTTTCTATAGAAACAAAAGCTATTTGGGAATTACAATTAGTAAATAAAAAGCTTACTAATATTATAATAAGTATTTTTTTCATTCTCTTAAAAATATTGAATCGATTAAGTATTTCTTTTGTGCATTTTCTTTATTCGTATAGAAAAAATAAGTATAATAATTTGAGCCCTGAGAATCTTCTTCTGGTTGATAGTTTAACAAATCTAAATAACTAATTATATTACCTTTTAAAAAATCTTCATGAGCCTCTTGGCTTACAAATTCTATCATATTTAGTTCTAACATCTTTGCTCCTTGACTATTCTGTACAAAAATCAAAGCTTGGTTTAGTCCTCCTTGTTTTGCTCGTTCCCATGCCAGTAGCGAATCTTCTGTAAACTCATTTATGATCTCATGTGCAACTTTGGTACTCATTACATCTGCTGCCACAAATAAAGGTACTAATTCGCCAAAACCAGGTATCCTGGCAATGGCAGGAATCAAACCCATACCTGTTATGATAGAAGATGGATTGGGAATTTGCAATCCTTCTTCTGGTTT
>NZ_PGUB01000233.1:0-1345 GCF_002924285.1 Aquimarina sp. I32.4
TGACAGTATCCATAATTTTGTGTAAACAAAATTTCAGCGGGTTTAACTTTTTATAGTTGGACCCGTTTTTCAAATATAGTTAAGAACTGATTAAGTATCAACCCCCAATTCGGTATTGGAGCTGTCCACTTTTTAGTAATCTGCATTAATGCTAGGTATACTGATTTTTTGAGGGCATCATCTGTAGGGAATGCCATTTTATTTTTAGTGTACTTTCTGATTTTACCATTTAGATTTTCGATAAGATTGGTGGTATAAATAATCTTTCTGATCTCTAAAGGGAAGTCAAAAAACACAGTAAGTTCCTCCCAGTTTCTTTGCCAAGATTGAACGGCATAAGGGTATTTGTTATTCCATTTTTTTGCAAATTTCTCTAGTTCTACTTTGGCCATTTCTTTATTAGGGGCATTATAAATATGTTTCATATCTCCAGTAAATTCTTTTTTGTCCTTCCATACTACGTAGCGTGCACTGTTACGTATTTGATGTACTACACAAATTTGAGTATCTGCTGTTGGGAACACGTTTTTGATAGATTGTGTAAAGCCATTGAGATTGTCTGTTACAGTCACTAAAATGTCCTCTACCCCTCGAGCTTTCATATCAGTAAGTACGCCTTGCCAAAATGCAGCAGATTCATTATGTCCAAGCCACATTCCCATGAGCTCTTTGCGACCTTCTCGATTAAGCCCAACAGCTAGATAAATGGTCTTGTTTATTACTTTTCCAGCTTGCCTAACCTTAAAGACAATACCATCCATCCACACCACGCAATACACATTCTCCAAAGGTCTGTTTTGCCAGTCTAAGACGTGTTGGTTAACTCTCTCTGTAATCATTGAAATAGCTGAAGTAGAGAGTTTAAATCCATAGATTTCTTGTAACTCATCTTCAATATCAGAAACACTCATTCCTTTAGCATAAAGAGAGATCACTATCTTTTCGACTGATAAGGAGTTGCTTTTGTGTTTAGGAACTACAACGGGCTCAAAACTACCTTGGCGATCTCTAGGAATAGTAATCTGGCTTTTGCCAAATTCAGTCTTGATCTGTTTACTAGTGGTACCGTTTCGAGCATTACCAGTAATACTCTTTGCATTCTTGGGGTAACCCAAGTGAGCATCAAGTTCTCCTTGTAACATTGATTCTAAAGCAGTGCTGTGAAGCTGTTTTAATAAATTAGTTAATTCGGCTTCCGTTTTTAAACCATCCAGTAAGCCACTTTCCAAAAATTGTTTCTTTAAATCTTCCATAAGAAAACTGTGTTATTAAAATTAAACAAAAAAAATTAGGCGGGTTTTAAAACCCGCCTAATTCTTATTTACACAGTTTATTGGACACTACC
>NZ_PGUB01000234.1:0-1341 GCF_002924285.1 Aquimarina sp. I32.4
CGGATCTGTAAATTAAACTCTGTCTGTTGTTTCAATTCCTTTGGGGCTAGCCCCAAAGGAATTGGTGTTTAATATCAGAGGTATCCTCTCCCCAAATTTAATATAAAGTTGTTGGACTGTCAAACTCCAATTATGCAATGGTGAAGTCCATTTCTTTTCGATATTCTTAGCAGCCAAGTATACCAATTTTAGTAATGCCATATCGTTGGTAAAGGCTCCCTTTGTTTTAGTGACTTTACGAACTTGACGATGGAATCCTTCAACGGCGTTAGTTGTATAGATGATCTTTCGAATGTGTTCAGTGTATTGGAAGTATTGCGATAATTGCTCCCAATTGCGCTGCCAGCTTTCGATTACTACAGGATATTTACTACCCCATTTTTGTTCTAAATCCAGTAATTTATCTTCTGCAACCTCTTTACTAGTTGCTCTGTATACTAGCTTTAAATCACGCATGAATTCTTTTTGATCCTTAGAGGCTACGTATTTAAGAGAATTACGTATTTGGTGTACAATACAGAGCTGCACCTGTGCCTTTGGGAACACACTCAATATTGCATCTGTAAAACCTTTAAGATTATCGGTACAGGCAATCAAGATATCTTTCAGACCACGGTTGTTTAGATCAGTTAGTACCTGTAACCAGAAGTTGGCTCCCTCGCTTTCTGATATGTACATGCCCAACACTTCCTTATAACCCTCTTTGTTGATGCCTAAAATATTGTAGAGTGCCTTATGAGTGATCTTTCCGTCTACTTTTACCTTGTAATGCATCGCATCAAGCCATACTATACAATATAAAGGTTCTAATGGGCGATTCTGCCATGCTTTTACATCAGGAATGATTCTATCTGTTATTTGGCTCAAAACAGTGTGCGAAATATCGGTATCATACATCTCTTTAATATGAGAAGAAATATCTCGATAACTCATCCCCAAACCATAGAGACCAATGATTTTATCTGAAAGATTATCTGCTAAAATAGTTTGACGCTTCTTAACCAGTTCTGGCTCAAAGCTACTGTGACGGTCTTGAGGAGTATCGATATCAAAAGTACCAAAACCACTTTTGACAGTCTTTTTACCCTTACCATTCCGCTTGTTGCCTTTAGAACGTTCACTAGTATCTAAATGATCATTCATCTCGGCTTCAAGAGCCTTCTCTATGAAGCTTTTTAGCATTGGTGCAAATGCACCATCTTTACCAAAAAGACTCTTGCCAGACATAAACTGGTCAAGTGCCTTTTTCTCGAATTCTTTTTGTTCTTCGTTTGTCATGATTCTGTCTGAATAAAATTAATGATTAAAATTTAACTCAGACAGAGTTCAGTTTACAGCCTC
>NZ_PGUB01000235.1:0-1325 GCF_002924285.1 Aquimarina sp. I32.4
AAAACCAAGCAAATCCTCATAAAAAGCCTGAAAACTACTTTGAAATATCGTTTTTTGAGGTAATCTGCTACCATAAAAAAATGCTAAAGTGACATCCTAACGATTTTCTTTCTTGTTAAGGGTATAGCAAACCTCTCGAATTCCCCCTTATCACCAAATCCCAGATCAGTCAACAGATCATATAGCGCTAGCCTATCGGCACGCCATATGCTTAGTTATTATTGAAATATTATCCCTATTGTCAAAAGAAACTTTTAAAAATATCAAAATCAATGCATTATCTATAGCAGCTTGTTCTAATATATTAATTCTAGCTCATAGGTTTTTGAAGTTATTCTTTATAATATGAATTGTTCGTAAAAGGGCATTTCTCAATATTCTGAGAATTAACAGTCCACAGGACACAGGTGATTTTCCATTCATTATCCAGCTTTATCAGAGTCCAGTGTTCTTTTCCCCAATTTGTTATTTTTTCTTTTTTTTCAAAAGTATAATCAAAACTAACAGTCGCGTAGTTATTTTCAATCTTAATAGTAAGGTTATAAAAACGTTCTCTACAATCACCTTCTTTTTTTACATAATTGTAGAAATCTTTGAAGCTTCCCGTATAAAAAGGGCGATAATCATCTTTAACTTCACGGGACGCTTTTGTTTTTCCTTCAGAAATCGATGCCCAAGTTATAGAATCATGTAAGAATAGATTATAAAAATCTTGTTCTTTTGTTGAATCATAAATTGCAGTTTTAAAAGTATTTACAATGGCATATAGTTCTTGACTATCTGTTTGTGTTTGTGCTTTGACATTTAGATTAAAGGAGATAATAATTAAAATTACAATAATCACTTTTTGCTTTAATAGTTTCATTTTGTTTATTTTTAAATCTCGACTAACGTCAAATTTAGTTAATGAAAATCAAGATGTTGAAAAGTCTAAATCTTCGGGTTTGATATCAAATTTATTGATTTATTTTTTAATTCTTTTGACGAGTCCCATTTTTCTTTTTTGATCAAGAAACAAATTTTCTGTAGGTGGCTTATAAGTTTGTTTTTTAGTGACCATATTCCAAATAATTACTGTAAGTTTTCTAGCTGTAAAGATTAATAAAATACTATAGAGCTGGTATTGAAAAATTAGTATTCAGTAGTGAGAATACTGTATTGAGGCTTACAATAAATTCGTTTTCTTTAGAATTAGAGGTTTGTGTGATGGTTACGGGTGTTGAACTAATCCTCGTTGCCTCGGGAGCTTTTTTTTAGCTACTTACAAAAATACCTTAACTTGATGACTCGACAAAAATCTTAAGCATATGTATATAAAAAAAGTC
>NZ_PGUB01000236.1:0-1250 GCF_002924285.1 Aquimarina sp. I32.4
CCTACTTATCCGATCTAATAGCCTCAATATGCAGTTCGTGTACCTCAGTACCGAGTTTTGTAGTCTCGCTTCCTTCACTGCATATCTCACGATAAACCAGCTTGCGACTTACTAATGGTTCAAGGCGTAACCCCTGCCCATAAGGGACTTGCACCCTCTAGATTAATTATTTATCTTCGATAAATAATAGATGCCCATGCTGGGCACACACAATGTATAAAAAACATAGGGTGTTTGTGTTAACTTGAAAGTTTTGTGAATTTTAACAAAGTCCGCTAAATATAAAATTTGGCATTTAAGAGAAAAAATAAAAGTAAAATATTTATATTTAGCTAAGTAATAAACCGAAACGAAAGTGCTTTTTAACTGCCCTACGTTTCTTATACTAACCGTTGTGTACAATATGGTGAAACGCTGAAAATGAAAAAAACACTAATTTTAATACTGACTTTTTTACCTCTAATCCTACTCGGACAGCATTTAAAGTGTTGTGAATCGGTAAAAGATGTGGAATCATATTTGAGCGGAAAATGGAAAATAAAAAATTCCAAATCAAAAACAATTTATCATTACTGGTTTGAAAAAGGTCAAGGAAACCTAACCGAAATAGAACAAACAGAAAGTGAATATTTAATAATTGATGACCATCCTTTTATTGATATTATAAAGTATGATCAAGGATTCAAATTAAAATTTACTCATTTGTATAGTAACTGGATTTCGGAATTAAAATATTTAAATTCAAACAAAATGATATTAGTTACTAATGGAAAAGAAACTGAATATTACAAATTCAATGAGCAGAAATGGCGATACCAAAAAAAGGAACAAGAAAAATAGCAGTTAATGAACTAAACTTTAGATGGTTGATTCGTAAAAAGGCTACCTATACTCAGTCCGACTATGGAATTGGAAAATTGCACATTGCCGTTGAACTAGAAGAAAACTCTGGAACGAGTTTATTTATCTATACTGACCGAAAACACCCAAATGACATCGGGACGGAAATTGTGAATCCTGTAAAGCCTTCTGACATTGCTAATTGGATTAAACAAGCGTTCGAATTAGGGTGGATCCCTTCTAAAAGTGGAAACCCATTTCGGACTAAAATTATGAACGAAAAAATGGAATTAGAATAAAAATACTGTACACAATCGTGTAGATGGCTCCGCCTGGACTTGCAAGAGAAATTCGGACAATTTTTCTAAGACCTATGCTGTATTTTTAAGTTTATAAAATTCTAATTCAAC
>NZ_PGUB01000237.1:0-1223 GCF_002924285.1 Aquimarina sp. I32.4
CTTAGAAATCAAAACATAGCAGAAGAAGTAGCAGAACAAAGAAACCCAGAGATTCTAAAAGGATGGTGGAGCCATGATAAGGCAGGAAAAGATGTGTATAACAAAGAAGATAAGGATAGAGGAGAAATACCACTAGGAGAAACTATGTATTTTCATGTACAAACCAGAGGGTTATATACAGGAGAGCAAATAAAGTTTCAGCTCTATGACTACGATCATTTTTTTACGATAGATGATCTAAATCCAGATACTTCTGAGTTTCCTTATAAACCAGTAAAGAAAACTGCCACTGTAGACAATCATGGTATTGCAACAGTAGAGTTGTTGCTAGATGAAGATTGGGAGTCTGTAATAAGCGATGATAATATCTCTAATACAGATACAGCCATAGAGCTCTACTGGCAAGTACGCTATGAGAGCAACGACATCTCTATAAAAAAAGATGTACCCGCCAGCCATGATGATCATTTACAGGTAGGATTTAATGATCGCACCCTGTTTATAAAGCATGTCAATGATACCTATGGATTTCCAGAAATGATGAATGCCAAAGGTGATATCTTATTTTTTACAACGATTATGGATAATGTTGCTACAGCAAATACAGATACATCTCAAGGCCCCTCTACAAACCAAGTGCTCAAAGGTCTCAATGCTATAAACAAAGCCACAAAAGCCATTGATAAGGCGGCAACATGGGGTACACAAAAAATAGCACTTACCAAATTAGAAAGAGGGCAATTGGTAGATAATTATGGAAAAGTATATACCAAATCCAGAAAAATCTATACCTATGATGTATATACCAATGAGGGCAAATTGCTAAAAGATGTAAAAAAAGGAAAACCTTTTGGCTACAAACATCAAGGCGACCCCTTAAGAACAATCAAAGGTACTAGTCAAGTGGATTATTTTGCCAAAAACGGAACCAGAGTAAAGCTTATAGGTATAGCCAAGCATGTGGGTACTTTTTTTGATTTTTATAATATTTTAGATTTTGCTGCCAAAGATACAGAAACAGCACAAGGAGAACCCCTACCAATACCCCATGTATTGGGGCTGGCTACTATACCGATTATAGCACAATCAAAAGCCGAGTGGGATGAAGACATGAATATGGCTATATTGCATGAGCTAGAACAAGCAAAAACAAAAGGATTAAACGCAGTACGACAATTTGTAAATAGCTATAGTCATACTACAAACTATAAATGGAAGCTTAT
>NZ_PGUB01000238.1:0-1197 GCF_002924285.1 Aquimarina sp. I32.4
TGCTACTAATGAAACTAAAAACAGCGGATTACAGATTGTTAAAAACAAAAATAGTTGCTAAATACATACTTTTAGCGTAATCGGTTACGGTATTGTATTTGGCATGATTGGAAAAAGGTAGAGAGAAAACGTAAGAATCTGATTCGATTAGGGATTAAACATGGACAAGCATATGCTTGGAGTCGAACCCGAATGGGAGGTTGGGCAGTAGCTCAAAGTCCTATACTAGGTACTACCATTACCATATCCAGACTCAAAAGAAAAGGATACGTTCCTATGATTGACTACTTAAATAAGGAGCAAACTTCGATTTGGTGAACCGCCTGTTACGAGACCCGTATGGCAGGTGGTGTGTGAGGTGCACTCCGCTATCTAATGATGGCGGAGCCATCTACACGATTGTGCCTCGTTTTTGACTTTTTATTCTCAATTAAATATTTTTAATTCCAGGTTTTCACTATTCAGCTTTATAATTCTCCATTTTTGTTCAGTAATGACACTTTCACATTTGTCAAGCTTAATTGTAAACACTGATTTCGTATTAAATTCCCAATGCCCATTACAATCTTTATACATTGGAGTATAGGGTGAAGTTGCACACCGATTGAAATTTTTCCGTTGTATTATTATACCATCTTTCTTAAACTCTATTCCTCTTGTATCCTTTTTGAAACTTTTGGATTTTACATATTTTGTTGTTCCATTTGAATAGTCCGAATAGACCCAGATACCGATTAGTAAAATGTTTTCGTGGTCAAATGATTTGTAAGAACTTACGTTAAAAGAAAAAATCAATAAAAAGAATATATGTAGTGTTTTTTTCATTCCAGTAAATTTAATGTTCGTTAAGGGACATGATGAGGCACAACGTTGAGTGTATGGTGTCGTAAGGGATTGCGGGTTTCAAACCTGTCAAGTTACCACCCAAAGTTGATGCGGGTGATGCTGCTCGAAAACCTCTGAAACCCTTATGCACTATACACATTGTGTGTGCCCAGCATGGGCATCTATTATTTATCGAAGATAAATAATTAATCTAGAGGGTGCAAGTCCCTTATGGGCAGGGGTTACGCCTTGAACCATTAGTAAGTCGCAAGCTGGTTTATCGTGAGATATGCAGTGAAGGAAGCGAGACTACAAAGCTCGGTACTGAGGTACACGAATCGCATATTGAGGCTATTAGATCGGATAAGTAGG
>NZ_PGUB01000239.1:0-1180 GCF_002924285.1 Aquimarina sp. I32.4
AAAACCAAGCAAATCTTCATAAAAAGCATGAAAACTACTTTGAAATATCGTTTTTTGAGGTAATCTGCTACCATAAAAAAATGCTAAAGTCACATACTAACGATTTTCTTCCTTGTTAAGGGTATAGCAAACCTCTCGAATCCCCCCTTATCACCAAATCCCAGATCAGTCAACAGATCATATAGCGCTAGCCTATCGGCACGCCATATGCTTAGTTATTATGGGCTGGCATTTGCTATTCGTTTATTGTTTTTTATAGAACTCTAATACTTTTTCGCAATATGTTCTCCAATAATTATTTCTGGCTCTTTGAAATTTTTCTCCATTTCCATACTTACTCATTTCTTCTCTGTATTTTCTTACTATTTTATCATTTTCAAATGATTCAGATTCTATTTCATAATAAATATTCAATGCACTAACTTTTAAATAAGCAGCGAAAAACTCCTCAGAATCAAGTTTGTTTTGTACATAATTGGCTATTTTATCTAAAAGTAGTTTATCTGTTTCTTCTTCAAAAACGTGTAAATAAAAGTAATGTTCTACTAATATATTGTTGTCTAATTCAAGTATGTACTCCCGAATTTTATTATAATATTTATTTCTTTTGACCAATTCAACTGCTATGTCATAATATTTAGGATTTTTAATAAAAAAATGATAGAGTGCAGCATAACTACTATCGGTTTGATAAGTGAACAATTTTGTAGTCAAATCATAACAGAAATACTTCTGTTGATTCCTATATTCTCTGTTTAATAGACTTATTAGAAAACTCTCGGATAGATTTTTATCCATCAAGCTATCTAATTCAAGTCGATAATTGTATCTTTCTATTCGAAATGGATATTTCTTTGTTTCCGCTTCAAAATCAAAGTTGGGTGGGACATAACCGAGGAGATCTGAAGGAATATTCTGCCAAAAGTAGTCATTTTTCAGAGTATCTAAAATTAGGATTATCCTTTTTTCTTTCTCCACCATAGTATTATTGGTTGATTGTCCGCAGCTTGATATCGTTGTTATAATACAAAAAAACAATACGATTACTTTTTTTTCCATTTGAGCTATTTTTTAACTAATAATCAATTCTCTTTTTGCTTGCTCAGTAGAGTAGAGCCTGACAGCTCTGTTAAATTTCTCACTAAATTAGTAAAATTTACGAGACTGTCAGCGCCCCCTT
>NZ_PGUB01000240.1:0-1126 GCF_002924285.1 Aquimarina sp. I32.4
TTTTTTCAAAAATCAAATATAAGTATCTCTTATACAGTGGCCTTACAGATATCTGTAATCTGGCCGTATTTTTTTTATTTTTTTTTTCATCAGTTAGGGTTTAGTAGTTAGTAGTGAGTAGTGAGTAGTGAGTAGTGAGTATTGAGTATTTAGAAATTGATATTTGGTGTTCCTTTGTTATTACAATCTAGATTAGAATCTATCACAACGCAATGAGTACTCCTTGGTTCCCAGCCTGCGCTGGGAGGACAGTTCATTCCCGACTTGATCAGGAGTCTATTATTAGAGGTTTGATACATATTTTTAAATTATTCATGAGTTAGTAGTGAGTAGAGAGTAGTTAGTAGTGAGTAGAGAGTAGTTAGTAGTGAGTAGTTAGTAGTTAGTATTGAGTATTGAGAAATCGATATTTGGTGTTCTGCATTGGGTGTTCGATATTTATTACTTTATTTTTCTTATCATTCTTTGTTTTGTGTTGCTCTATACAAAATGTACATTTTTACATAGATCGTAACGGCTTTTGGTTCGTCATTGAATAGGTTTGTTGCAAACTTGCCTATATCAACATCTAGTGCATTGAGGATCCCATAAAAAACCTTGGGGGGTATATCGTATTCGTGTTTTTCCATTACGTTACTTTTTTTCGCAAAATGGTATAGGAGCAATCAAAAACAGAATTTGGCAAACTGTATATTAACTAATACGTATTTACTCCTGTTACTCCTTCTTTTTGTTTTTCCCTTTTTTTTGAGTGCGCACTTAGCAAGCTTTATAGAGCTGGGCAAGTGACTGTTTTAATCTATTGTGATGGCTGATTTTATAATCTTGTCTAGATGATCTAATCTGGTTTTGATATCTGCGGTAGATAATTCTTCTTTAATGGTATTGAATGTTGTGATAAACCGAGTTGCATTTTTTTTGTTTTTGCCATAATCGGTTATTTGCCAATCAGTACACTTACTTTCTATATCAATAGTACCACGGTTGATACTTATGGTTATTGTTTCTCCCCATGAGAACCATGAGAAGCTGGTTAAAGCTTCTACTATGTAGTCTGAATCATGAAAAGAATCAAGTTTCCATTTTAGTTTATCTACTGTATCTAAAGCTATTACTAGATACTCTC
>NZ_PGUB01000241.1:0-1114 GCF_002924285.1 Aquimarina sp. I32.4
CAGTAGAAGAAAAGGAGTTGATTCATGATTTTAATGATACAGCAGTTGATTACCCTTTTGATAGGACGATTATAGATCTATTTGAGGAGCAAGTTATAAAGACACCAGAATCGATAGCTATTGTTTTTGAAGAAAAAGAGTTGAGTTATCGTAAACTGAATGAGGAGTCGAATAAATTGGCTCATTATTTACATGGATTGGGAGTCACAAGGGATGTTTTGGTAGGAGTTTGTATTGATCGCAGTATCGAAATGATCATTGGTGTTTTGGGGATCCTAAAGTCTGGAGGAGCATATGTTCCTATAGACCCTGAGTATCCCTTAGATCGTAAACGAGAAATTCTGGATCAAAGTGATTGTAAATTATTATTGACCCTTGGTGAAAACAAAGAATTATTACCTTATGTAGGTATTGTAAATCTTTTATCGATTTCTTCAGAAAAAAAGGAAAATCTTTGCGAAATTATCAAAAAAGATAATTTAGCATACGTTATTTATTCTTCAGGAACTACTGGTAAGCCTAAAGGAATAATGATTGAACATCTATCAATCCTTAATTTATTGTATTACTATAATGATCAATATAAATTAAATTCTCAAACACGTTTTTTACAATTAACCAACATAGTAATAGACATAGCATTACAAGAAATTTTTTCTACTCTTATTAATGGTGCCATATTACATATTCCAAGTAAGGGATTACTTCTTAATAGTGATGCACTATGTAATTATATTGATGTAAATAATATAAATTTTATACAAGTAGTTCCAGATACTTTGAGGGAATATTTTTTAGAAGGTACAAGATTAAACTCAATAAAAACACTTTTGTGCGGTGGGGATAAGCTTCCAGATAGTTTAAAAGATGAAATTGTTCGCAAAGGATATAATTTATTAAATGTATATGGACAGACTGAAACTACTATAGATACTTTGATAAGTAAAGCTAGAATTGGATTGTCTGGTTTTAAGGATGTAGTTTCAAACTATAGTGTTTATATACTCAATAAATCTTTACAAGCTCTACCTATAGGGGTTATTGGTGAATTATGTATTGCAGGATTAGGGGTTTCGAGAGGATATTTGAATCGTCCTGATTTGACTCAAGAAAA
>NZ_PGUB01000242.1:0-1087 GCF_002924285.1 Aquimarina sp. I32.4
GGAGAAAATGTGAACGGCCTTTTTTAAGATTTCCAGTTCTAATTGAGCATCTTTAAGGGCTTTACGTAACTCCTTTACTTCCTGATTATCTATTTGTGAAGGCGATTTAGAAGCCTTTTTAGAAACTCCATCTTCACTATCTAACTTACGCCAACGATAAATCCTATCAACTTTAACCCCTAATTCATTGGCTAATTCTTTTATGTTTTCTCGCTGATAGCTTAATTGAACAGCTTCTGATTTAAATTCTTTACTATAAAATCGTTTTTTCATTTTTCTAAGATATTTATTTAAACATAAACCGTCTTAAATATCTGTCCGAATAAAGGTAGCAACTCCATACTTCGTTATATAAATTAATTGCGCTTTTTGAAACTTTCTTTGCGTGTGCTACGTTTGTAAAGGTTTGGTCGAGATAAAATTCATCTTTTAAGACGCCATTTACTCTTTCTGCCATTGCGTTTTCGTAACAATGATTTTCTTCAGTCATACTAATTTCTATCTTTTCTCTTTTGTTTTCTTCTTTAGTACAACTAATAAAAGCTAGAGCTATTGAAATACCAAAAAGCGGATTGTTTTTCATATTGTTTCATTTAATAAAGGCTAACGTCAGACTGTCTAAAAACTTATCTTAATTCTTAAAGTATTTGGGTAGGTATCTTTGAAAAAAGTCATATATCGAACTCTCAAAGACTTTTTTTAGTTATTTACAAGTTCATCTATGTTTTCAGTTCCATTAATGAATTCCCAAAAATCATTAGCAATCAATTTAGCTCCGTTCCATTCTAAATAGCCAGAATGTACTCCATAAATTTTATATTTTGTATGATTTTTTTCTGGCCGCATATCAAATACTATATGATTCCCCGAGCCATCTAAACCGAAAGATACAGCTCCCTTTATATATTCTGGTAACTCGTAAGCTATATTAATTTCTCTTAATTCCATCGGGCCAAAAACACTAAATTCTCTTTCCCCTTTTATAAAACCACAACCACTATATACTTTAAAGCTATATTCTATAATACGACTTAACTAGTTATCTTTGTTTTAAAACAAGTGCAAATGGTACCAGAATCTTTCACAG
>NZ_PGUB01000243.1:0-1038 GCF_002924285.1 Aquimarina sp. I32.4
ATCTATAATCGTCCTATCAAAAGGGTAATCAACTGCTGTATCATTAAAATCATGAATCAACTCCTTTTCTTCTACTGGAGTCAACATTGAAAGGTTACCTATTGACTGTTCTGGATCAGAAACTACCGAAGACAAAAGCATTTTATAATGATCAAACATTCTAACTATGGTGTCTGGCAAAAATAAATCCTTGCTATACTCTATAGAAACAGCTAAACCAGACGATGTCTCATCGACGCTAAAAGTTAAATCAAAAGCTGTCGTATCACGTTCATAAAGCTCTGATGACAAAACAGCTTCTCCCAATGAAATCTCTGGAATAGATACATTATTCTGTAAAACAAACATCACATCAAATAATGGGCTACGACTCATATCGCGATCTGCTCCTAGTTGATCTACTATTTTCTCAAAAGAAACCTCCTGATGATCATAAGCCTCTAATGTAGTTGCTCGTAAATCGAGTAAAAAATCCTTAAAACGTGTAGCTCCAATTAAAGAACTACGTAAAACTAAAGTGTTCACAAAGAACCCTATCAATGGCTCAACATCAGACTGACCTCTATTAGCAATAGGGCTACCAACACTAATATCTTCCTGACCAGAATAACGATACAATAAAACCTTAAAAACAGACAACAAAACCATAAACAATGTAGTCTCAGTAGCTGTAGATAGTTTGTAAACATCATTAAGTAAATCCCCTGAAATGGTAAAACCCAAAATACCTCCTTGATGACTACGGGTAGAAGGACGTGAAAAATCTGTAGGAAGATTTAACGGAGAAATACCTTTTAATTTCTTATCCCAATACGATAACTTGTTCGATAGCAATAAACTAAAAGAATCACTACGTTGCCATAATGAATAATCAGCATATTGAATAGGCAATGTCATCAAATCAGAGGGAACACCCTCTTCTCTAGAACCATATAAGGATACCAACTCCTTGACGAAAATAGGTAAAGACCAACCATCTGAAGCAATATGATGCATAACCAAAACCAAAATATGTTCTATAGGTGAAATCTCTATAAC
>NZ_PGUB01000244.1:0-1026 GCF_002924285.1 Aquimarina sp. I32.4
AGGGGTTAAGTTGTACCGTTTTATTTTATTTACCAACTTACAAAAAGTGAGGATGAATTTATGGAATGAGACAAAATCAATACCGATAAGTCGCCAAATGATTTGGCAGGCTTATCAAAAAGTACGTTCCAATAAAGGAAGTGCAGGAGTGGATGCGATAGAAATGCAAGAATTTGATGCAAATCGAAGTAACCATCTGTACAAATTATGGAATCGTATGGCATCAGGGAGTTATTTTCCCCCAGCTGTCAAAGAAGTAGGAATCTCCAAAAAGGATGGAAGCATTCGTAAATTGGGAATCCCTACAATAAGCGACAGAGTTGGGCAAATGGTGGTAAAAATGTTCATTGAGCCAAGATTAGAAAAAGTCTTTAATCCAAATTCTTATGGATATCGTCCAGCTAAAAATGCGCATCAAGCATTACAAAGGGTACGAGAAAACTGCTGGAAACAAGATTGGGTAATAGACCTTGACATCAAAGGATTCTTTGATACTATAGACCATAACAAATTGATGCTAGCTGTAAAGAAACATGTGCCAGAAAACTGGGTATTACTTTACATTAAACGATGGTTGGAAGCCCCCGTTATTACAACATCTGGAAAACGAATCCAAAAGCAAGGGAAAGGAACACCACAAGGCGGAGTAATTAGCCCTTTACTGGCAAACCTTTTTCTACATTATGCTTTTGACAAATGGTTAGAACAGACAGATAAAAGTGTAGTCTTCACTCGTTATGCCGATGACGCGATACTACACTGTAATACAAAAGCCCACGCAGAACAAATACTACAATTAGTACATCAGAGAATGACTTCTGTAGGACTGGAACTACATCCAGTAAAGACCAAAATTGTCTTTTGTCGAGACTACAGAAGAAAAGGAAAGTATCCAACAGTTAAATTTGATTTTTTAGGATATTCTTTTCAACCTAGAACGGCATTTTCAAAGAAAAAGAAAACGCTATTTTTAGGGTATGATTGTGCCATAAGTATTAGTTCAAGAAAACGAATTGCCGATAAACT